>NZ_JBANAZ010000065.1:0-55250 GCF_059803455.1 Bradyrhizobium sp. UFLA05-108
GGATTCAGCAACCTCAGTCTGGCCTCAGACCCGGTCGCTATCCACTCCCCATGGAATCTTCGCTGCGCTCGCAATGAAGATGTGGAGACGGTGTACTTGCACAACGCAAGGAAAAAGGCCGGGATCGCTCCCGGCCTTCGTCGTTCTCGGATGGCGTGGGCTGGTACGCCTTACTTCACTTCCGCGCGCTTGGGCGGGGAGGCCGGCCACGACTTGATCAGCGTATCGTAGTCGACCGTTTCGCCCTTCGGCTTCTCGTTGGCGAGCTTGCGCTGGGGCGCGATGGTGCCGTCCTTCTCGGCCTTCGCGAACCAGTACTCGGCCGACTCCTTCTTGTGGAGCTTCGGACCGCAGGCGCCCTGCACGCCGGACTTCTCGATGCGTTCCATGACGGCGTCCTGGGCGGCAGCGAGCGAGTCCATCGCGGCCTGCGCGGTCTTGGCACCCGACGACGCGTCGCCGATGTTCTGCCACCAGAGCTGCGCGAGCTTCGGATAGTCAGGCACGTTGTTGCCGGTCGGGGTCCACTGCACGCGCGCGGGCGAGCGGTAAAACTCGATCAGGCCGCCGAGCTTCGGCGCACGCTCGGTGAACGACTTGTCCCAGATGTCGGATTCACGGATGAAGGTGAGACCAACATGGCTCTTCTTCAGCGACACCGACTTGGAGACGATGAACTGGAGATAGAGCCAGGCCGCCTTGCGGCGGTCAGCCGGAGTCGACTTCAACAGCGTGAGCGAGCCGGCGTCCTGGTAGCCGAGCTTCATGCCTTCCTTCCAGTACGAGCCGTGCGGCGAGGGAGCCATACGCCACTTCGGCGTACCGTCCGCGTTCATCACGGCGATGCCCGGCTTCACCATGTCGGCGGTGAAGGCGGTGTACCAGAAGATCTGCTGCGCAATGTTACCCTGCGCCGGGACCGGACCCGACTCGGAGAAGGTCATGCCTTGCGCCTGCGGCGGGGCATACTTCTTCAGCCACTCGAGATACTTCGAGATGGCGTAGACCGAGGCCGGACCGTTGGTGTCGCCACCACGATCGACGCTGGAGCCGACCGGACGGCAGCCTTCCATGCGGATGCCCCATTCGTCGACCGGCAGACCGTTCGGAATGCCCTTGTCACCATTGCCGGCCATCGAGAGCCAGGCGTCGGTGAAACGCCATCCGAGCGACGGGTCCTTCTTGCCATAGTCCATATGGCCGTAGACCTTGACGCCGTTGATCTCCTTGATGTCGTTGGTGAAGAACTCGGCGATGTCCTCATAGGCGGACCAGTTCACGGGCACGCCGAGCTCGTAGCCATACTTGGCCTTGAACTTGGCCTTGTAGTCGGGGTTGGTGAACCAGTCGTAGCGGAACCAGTAGAGGTTCGCGAACTGCTGGTCGGGAAGCTGATAGAGCTTTCCATCCGGCGCGGTGCCGAAAGACTTGCCGATGAAGTCGTTGACGTCGAGCATCGGGTCGGTGACGTCCTTGCCTTCGCCGGTCATGTAATCCGACAGCACGATGGTCTGGCCGTAGCGGAAGTGCGTGCCGATCAGGTCGGAGTCGTTGATCCAGCCGTCGTACACGTTCTTGCCGGACTGCATCTGCGTCTGCAGCTTCTCGACGACGTCACCTTCCTGGATGATGTCGTGCTTGAGCTTGATGCCGGTGAGCTCGGTGAACGCCTTGGCGAGCGTCTGCGACTCGTATTCGTGAGTCGTGATCGTCTCCGAGACGACGTTGATTTCCATGCCCTTGAAGGGTTCGGCCGCCTTGGCGAACCACTCGAGCTCCTTCTTCTGGTCGTCCTTCGACAGGGTCGAGGGCTGGAATTCCGCGATCCACTTCTGGATCGTGGCGTCATCGGCGGCGCGAACCGGCGCCGAGGTCGCGAATGCAGCCGCAATGATAGCTGCGGCACTAGATACCGTCAGAAAGCTAATCTTGGTCAATGGACCTTTCCTTCTCCTAAACTGTCGCATGTTGTTCCTCCGTTGCAGCGACAAACTCTAACAGGCCCGGGTTGACCCCGGATCTGGTCTTCTTCGCGAGCTTCAGACCGTGCGGAATATGAGCGCGGCCGTGACAAGCGAAATTCCTGATGCGAGCCACAGGCTCGACAGTTCAAACCCCTCCTCGCCGATCGGCAGCGTGCCGATCGTGTCGGTGCCGACGAGGCCGATCCACGCGAGATGGATGACGGCGGCCGCGATCAGCGAGATGAAAAGGCGATCGCCGCGCGTGGTCGGAATGCGCAGGACGCCCACGCGCTCCGCCTCCGGATAGACCGCAGCAAGATATGTCATTACCGCGAGCGTGCAGGCGAGCGCGCCGAAGAAGATCGCGGTCGGTATCGTCCAGGCCATCCATGCGATGGATTCCATGGTCGCCTCCTTAAACCCGGCCCAGCGCGAAGCCGCGCGCGATATAGTTGCGGACGAACCAGATCACGAGCGCGCCCGGAATGATGGTGAGCACGCCCGCGGCAGCGAGCAGCCCCCAGTCCATGCCGGCCGCGGACACCGTGCGGGTCATGATCGCCGCGATGGGCTTGGCCTGCACCGAGGTCAGCGTGCGCGCGAGCAGGAGCTCGACCCACGAGAACATGAAGCAGAAGAAGGCAGCGACGCCGATGCCACTTGCGATCAGCGGGATCAGGATCTTGACGAAGAAGCGCGGAAAGGAATAGCCGTCGAGGAACGCGGTCTCGTCGATTTCGCGCGGCACGCCGGAGACGAAGCCTTCGAGGATCCATACCGCGAGCGGCACGTTGAAGATGCAGTGCGCGAGCGCCACCGCCCACGGCGTATCGAACAGCCCGATCGCCGAATAGAGGTTGAAGAACGGCAGCGCATAGACTGCGGCGGGCGCCATGCGGTTCGACAACAGCCAGAAGAACAGGTGCTTGTCGCCGAGGAATCGATAGCGCGAGAAGGCGTAGGCCGCCGGCAGCGCCACGGTGATCGAGATGACGGTGTTGAGAACGACGTATTCCAGCGAGTTGATGTAGCCTGAATACCAGCTCTCGTCGGTGAAGATGCGCTTGTAATGCTGCAGCGTCGGCGCATGCGGCCACAGCGTCATCGTCGAGACGATCTCGCTGTTGGTCTTGAAGCTCATGTTGACGAGCCAGTAGATCGGCAACAGCAGGAAGATCAGGAACAGCGCCATGATGACGCGTCGGCCGGGGATCGAGTGCATCAGGCCACTCCTTCCTTGGGCTGAAGCGCATGCGCGGGCTGGAGCCCGCCGGCGGGCTTGAGCTCCGCCGCGGGCTCTTTCTCGGCCTGCGTCTTGCGCTCGACGCCGGCATTGGTCATCACGGTGTAGAACACCCAGCAGACGATCAGGATGATCAGATTGTAGACCAGCGACAGGGCCGCGGCCTTGCCGAGGTCGAACTGGCCGAGCGCGATCTTGACGAGCTCGATCGAGACGAAGGTCGTGGAGTTGCCCGGACCGCCGCCGGTGACGACGAACGGCTCGGTGTAGATCATGAAGCTGTCCATGAAGCGCAGCAGCACCGCGATCAGCAGCACGCGATTCATCTTCGGGAGCTGGATCGCGGTGAACACTGCCCAGCGCGAGGCACCGTCGATCTGCGCCGCCTGGTAATAGGCATCGGGAATCGACTTCAGGCCGGCGTAGCACAGAAGCGCAACCAGGCTGGTCCAGTGCCAGACGTCCATCACGATGACGGTCAGCCAGGCATCGATCTCGTTCGAGACGTAGTTGTAGTTGATGCCGAGACTGTTGAGCGTGTAGCCGAGCAGGCCGATGTCGGGACGGCCGAAAATCTGCCAGATCGTTCCGACCACGTTCCACGGAATCAACAGCGGCAACGCGAGGATCACGAGGCAGGCGGCCACCGTCCAGCCCTCCCGCGGCATCGACAGCGCAATGACGATGCCGAGCGGCACCTCGATGGCGAGGATGACGAGCGAGAAGAACAGGTTGCGGCCGAGCGAAGCCAGGAAGCGGCCGCCCAGATCGGTCGAGGGGTCGAGCAGCTCCTTGAACCAGCCGACGCCGTTCCAGAAGAACTGGTTGTTGCCGAAGGTGTCCTGCATCGAATAGTTCACCACCGTCATCAGCGGAATCACCGCGGAGAAGGCGACGACCAGGAACACCGGCAGAACCAGGAACCAGGCTTTTTGATTGATGGTCTTGTCCATCAGACGGCTCCCTCTACCAGAAGGCTGTCCGCATAGACGTGGACATGCGACGGGTCGAATTTCAGCCCGGCGGAGCCGTCGGAGCTGGTGAAGCCGCCCGGCGCGCGGGCAGCGAGCTTGGCATCGCCGACGCGCACGCGGGCGAAGCGAATGCGACCGAGATCGTCGATCCGGTCGATCTTCGAGGTGAGCAGCCCCGGCGCCGGCGCGACCACGTCGACGAATTCCGGACGCACGCCGATCTCGATCTTGGCCCCCGTGGGCAGATTGTCGTAGCTGCGGTTGAGCGCGATGACGTGGCCGTCGATCCGCGCCTCGCGGCCCCTCACCTCCGCCGGCAGGATGTTCATGCCGGGCGAGCCGATGAAGTAGCCGACGAAGGTATGCGCGGGCTTGTCGAACAGCTCGGCCGGCGTGCCGCTCTGCACCACGCGGCCGTCATGCATCACGACCACCGTGTCGGCGAAGGTCAGCGCCTCGGTCTGATCGTGGGTGACGTAGATCATCGTGAGGTCGAGCTCGCGATGCAGCGCCTTCAGCTTCGAGCGGAGCTGCCACTTCAGCTCGGGATCGATCACCGTCAGCGGCTCGTCGAACAGTACGGCGGCAACGTCGTTGCGCACGAGGCCCCGGCCGAGCGAGATCTTCTGCTTGGCGTCGGCCGTGAGCCGCGTCGCCTTGCGGTTCAGATACGGCTCGAGATCGAGCAGGCGGCCGATCTGGGTCACGCGCTTGTCGATATCGGCCTTCGGCACGCCGCGGTTCTTCAGCGGAAAGGCCAGGTTCTCCCCCACCGTCATGGTGTCGTAGATCACCGGAAACTGGAACACCTGGGCGATGTTGCGCTTCTGGGTTGACAGCGGTGTGATGTCCTTGCCGTCGAACAGGATTTTTCCGCGCGAGGGCGTGATGATGCCTGAGATGACGTTGAGCAGCGTGGTCTTGCCGCAGCCAGAAGGCCCGAGCAGCGCATAGGCGCCGCCCTGCCGCCAGGTCATGGTCACCGGCTTCAGCGCAAAGCTCTCGGGGGCGGCATCATTGCCGCCGTAGGAATGCGCGAGATCGAAGAGGTCAATGCGGGCCATGGCGCACCTCCCTCACGTATTTATGGAGCTGGGCGCGGCGACCAGGCGGTCGGCCGCGTCGAACACGAAGACATCCTGCGGATCGAGCACGGCATCGAGCGTCTGGCCGGGCTCGAACTCGTGCACGCCGTGCAATACCGCAACCCAGTTCGATCCGTCGCGGGTCAAATGCACGAAACTCTCCGAACCGGTGATCTCGGTCACCGTCACTGTGGCGTGGAAGGCGTGGCGATCGGCCTGGCCATTGGCGATCCCGAGCTGGTGGGCGCGAAAGCCAACGCGATAGGGTCCGTCGGCTAGCCCGGCGTAAAGGCCGGAGGCCGGCGCCGAGCTGCCGCCGGCATAAGCGACCTGCCCGTTCTTCTTCTCGATACCGACCAGATTGAGCGGCGGGTCCGAAAATACCTGCGCAACGCGGAGCGTCTGCGGACGGCGGTAGACGTTGGAGGTCTCGCCCATCTGGAGCGCGCGGCCCTCCCACATGCACACGGTGTTGCCACCGAGCAGCAGCGCTTCGGACGGCTCGGTCGTCGCATAGACGAAGATCGCGCCGGAGGCCTCGAAGATGCGCGGCAGCTCGGCGCGCAGCTCCTCGCGGAGCTTGTAGTCGAGATTGGCGAGAGGCTCGTCGAGCAGCACGAGATCGGCGCCCTTCACCAGCGCACGCGCGATCGCGGTGCGCTGCTGCTGGCCGCCGGAAAGCTGAAGAGGCGTGCGCTTCAGGAACGGCTCGAGCCGCAGCAACTTTGCGGCCTCCGCGACACGCTTCTCGATCTCCTCGCGCGGCTTGCCCTGGACACGCAGCGGCGATGCAATGTTCTCGTAGACCGTGAGCGAGGGGTAATTGATGAACTGCTGGTAGACCATCGCGACCGAGCGCTGGCGCACGTCGATGCCGGTGACGTCCTTGCCGTTGACCAGCACCCTCCCCGTGGTCGGCTTGTCGAGGCCCGCGAGCAGCCGCATGATCGAGGTCTTGCCCGACAGCGTCGGCCCGAGCAGCACGTTGAGCGTGCCGCCGTCGAGCATCAGCGAGACGTCGCGGATGTGCGGAACGCCGTCCACAGAACGGCTGACGTGATCCAGTGTGACGGTCATGAGCGTCCTCCTGCTTCGAGCAGGGGACTTTGCGGCACGGCATGGCTGGCGATCCAGTCGTCAAGTGCCGCGATCTGATCGGCACTTAGTCGCAGGCCAAGCTTGGAGCGCCGCCAGACGATATCCTCGGCGGTCACCGCCCATTCGTTGTTCATGAGATAGCGCACCTCACGTTCCGTCAGCGTGGCGCCGAAGGACTGGCCGAGATCGGCCAGCGACTTGGCATCGCCCAGGAGCTTGATGGCACGGGTTCCATAGGCACGCGCCAGACGGCGGGCATGCTCGACGGAGAGGAACGGATAGCCGCGCTGGAGGTCCGCGATCAGGGCATCGACGGCCGACACGTCCATGTCGCCACCGGGCAGCGGCCATTTGCCGGTCCAGCCCTCGCGCGCCTTGGCGCTGCGCAAATAGGGCGCGAGACGCTCGAGCGCCTCTTCGGCGAGACGGCGGTAGGTCGTGATCTTGCCGCCATAGATCGAGAGCAGCGGCGCGCCACCGGGCGTGTCGAGCTCGAACACATAGTCACGGGTCGCGGCCTTCGCCTCGCTGGCACCGTCGTCATAGAGCGGGCGGACGCCGGAATAGGTCCAGACGACGTCCTCGGGCTTCACGGCCATCGCGAGATATTCGCTCGCGGCGGTGCAGAGGTATTGGATCTCTTCGGCCGTCGCCTTCACCTTGGCGGGATCGCCGTCATAGTCGCGATCGGTGGTACCGATCAGCGTGAAATCATCCTGGTAGGGAATGACGAAGATGATCCGGCCATCCGCATTCTGGAACATGTAGGCGCGGTCGTGGTCGTAGAGCTTTTTGACCACGATGTGCGAGCCCTGCACCAGGCGGACTTTTGCCTTGGCGTTCACTCCGGCGCCGCGGCCGAGCACGTCCTCGACCCAGGGACCGCCGGCATTGACCAGCGCGCGGGCGCGGATTGTCGAGCGCGCGCCGGTGATGGTGTCGACCATGCCGACGGTCCAAACGCCGTCGGACTGACGGATTTCGGTGGCACGGGTGCGGGTGCGGATCTCCGCCCCCTTGTCGGCGGCATCGCGCGCGTTGAGCACGACGAGGCGGGCGTCATCGACGAAGCAGTCGGAATATTCGAAGGCGCGTGAATAGCGGTTCGGAATCAGGGGACGGCCGACTTCATCCTTGGTCAGATCAACCGAACGGGTCGCCGGCAACAGGTGACGGCCGCCAATATGGTCGTAGAGGAAAAGGCCAAGGCGGAGCAGCCACGCCGGGCGCAGGCCGGCGTGATGCGGCAAAACGAAACGCAAGGGACGAATGATGTGGGGTGCGACGCCCCAGAGGATCTCGCGCTCGATCAGCGCCTCGCGGACCAGGCGGAACTCGTAATATTCGAGATAGCGCAGGCCGCCATGCACGAGCTTGGTCGACCAGGACGACGTCCCGCTCGCCAGGTCATTCATTTCACACAGGAAAACCGTGTTGCCTCGGCCGACCGCATCGCGCGCGATGCCGCAACCGTTAACACCGCCTCCAATGATGGCGAGGTCGAAAATACGCTCCAACAGACGCATCCCCCGGCGACCGCCCGTTCGCTTGGGCGATTTTGCTTTCGGTTTCGATTAGATCAGAACCAAAAACGAAAGCAAGACGAAAGAAAGCGAAGATGGAACTTTTTTCGTGGGCAATTGGGGGGTTTTTGGTGGGCAATTGGATGAAAGGGTAGGCACTCGCGCGCACCCTCCGGAAGGCGGCTCACATGGAGCGCAACCGAATGTGGGCCGAGGCTGCGGCGATTACCTCAACCGCACCACCGGCGTGGCTTCGGGCGCGGAATCCTGTGTTGGTTCCGTCGCTGCGTCGTCGTCGGGCGAGCCTTTCGGCATCGCCTCGACCACCTCGATGCCCTTGCTGTGGCAGATGGTGGCAAGGCGCTCGGGCAATTCCTGGTCGGTGACGAAGGTCTGGATCTGGCTGATATGGGCGATGCGCACCGGCGCGCTGCGCCTCAGCTTCGTGGAGTCGGCGACCAGCATGACGCTGCGCGCATTGGCAATGATAGCCTGCGCCACCTGCACCTCGCGATAGTCGAAGTCGAGCAGCGCGCCTTCTTCATCGATCGCGGACGCACCGATGATGGCATAGTCGACCTTGAATTGGCCGATGAGTTGCGTCGCGGTCGAGCCGACCACCGCGCCGTCGGCGCGCCGCACCGTGCCGCCGGCGACCACCACCTCGATGCGGGGATGGCGGTAGAGCAGCATCGCGACGTTGAGATTGTTGGTGATGACGAGCAGGTCCTCGTGCGAGGTCAGCGCGCTTGCGACCTCTTCCGTCGTGGTGCCGATGTTGATGAAGAGCGAGCAGCCGTTCGGAATCAGCGAGGCGGCCGCGGCGCCGATTGCCTTCTTCTCGTCGGCGGCGACGAAGCGCCGCGCTTCATAGGCGAGGTTCTCGACGCCAGAGGCGATGATGGCGCCACCATGGATGCGGGTCAGCGAGCGGCGCTCACAGAGATCGTTGAGATCTTTCCGGATGGTCTGCGCCGAAACCTCGAAACGGCGCGCGAGCTCCTCGACCATCACCCGGCCCGAAGCGCGGGCGATGTTGAGGATTTCGGCTTGGCGATGGGTTAGTCCGGTCACGGCAGCCACCTCAGATCAGAGTTTTGCATGGTGCGGCGGTTCGCCGCCGCGGTCAACGAGAGAGCGGAGCAAGGTTAACGGCGGCGCGAGCGCCTCTCCCCTGCCCTCACCACTTCATGGCGGCCGCGACCAGCTTCATCAGGGTGTCATCATCGTAAGCAAAGGCCGAGGCGACGGCGCCGGCAGCGACCAGATCGTCGTGACTGAGCGAGGTCCGCATTCCGATCGTTGGTATGCCCGCGGCCGAGGCCGATTGAATTCCGGAACGGGAATCCTCGAACGCGATCGAGGCATGGGCAGCAGCGCCGGCGAAGCGCAGCCCTTCCAGATAAGGCAGCGGATGCGGCTTGCCGTGCGGCAGTTCGTCGCCGATCACGATCGCCTTGAAACGATCCACGATGCCGAGACCCGACAGCAGCATCTCCGCATTCAGCCGCGGCGCGTTGGTGACGGCGACCATCGGAATGCCCGTCGCGTCCGCCTTGTCGAGCAGCGCCATGAGACCCGGCACGGGTTTGATCTGCCCGGCCACCAGCGTGCGGAAGATGTGCTCCTTCTCGTCCATGATGGCTGCGCGGGCTTCGAGGGATTCGCGCGGCAGGAACCGCTCGCCGATCGAGGCATTGGAGAAGCCCTGCAACTCCTTCGAAAAACGGGCGTGATCGAACACATGACCGCGCGGGCCGAAGATCCGGTTGAACGCCTCGCGATGCAGCGCGTCGGTATCGGCGAGCGTGCCGTCGATGTCGAACAGCAGCGCATGGCCCGTGGCTTGCGACATTTCAAATGATTCCTTTTCGTCGGGACGCACCAATAGCCGAGAAAAACTCGTTCGTCATTCCGGGGCGCGGCGTAAGGCGCGGCCCGGTATCCATTCATCAGCAGTCTGCAGCGGCTCAATGGATTCTCAGATGCGCAATTGCGCCTCATAGCTCGCGCTTCGCGGGCCCCGGAATGACAAAAGTGGGTGCTCGACAAAATCGAGCGTGACTGCAACACTACCTGCAAGAGCAAAAGGAGCAAACGATGACCATCAATCGGCGCGAACTGGCCGTCTCGGCCCTTGTACTGACAGCAGTCGGCGCGGCCCCCGCGCTCGCCGCCTCGGTTGACGAAGAGGCGGTCGCGAAAAAAGTCGAGGCTTTTCGTCTTGCCCAGATCGCAGCGGATCCCAAGGCGCTCGGCGCGCTCTGCTGGGACGATCTCAGCTACAGCCATTCCAGCGGCAAGGTCGAGGACAAGGCGACCTTCATCGCCAACGCCACCGATGGAAAGTCGAAATTCCTGTCGATCGAGTACAAGGACCCGACCATCAAGGTGGTCGGCCCCGCCGCGATCGTGCGTTTCCACTGGATCGCCGAGCAGGAGATGGTGGCTGATGGGAAAAAAGTGCCGACCAACCTTCACATCCTGATGAACTGGCAGAAGCAGGGCGACGACTGGAAGCTGCTGTCGCGCGCCGCGACGAAGCTTTAGCGCGAAACTTTCACCGATACGTCATTCCGGGGATACGTCATTCCGGGGCGCGCCGTGAGGCGCGAACCCGGAATCCATTCATCAGCAGACTTTTCATCAGCAGCCTTTGCGGCCCGATGGATTCTCGGATGCGCAATTGCGCATCATGGCTCGCGCTACGCGCGCCCCAGGATCACGAGGCAACGATCTGCAAGTTTGGCCCCTCACGCCGCTTCCTTCAAATCGCCATTCGCGAGGCGTCGCGCTGCGCGTTCCGCTTCGCGGGCGTTGCGGAAGATCTGGCCTTCGAGGCGGTTGAAGCGGTGGGAGGAAGCGAAGAAGCGGTATCCTTCCGGGTTGCGTACGACGATACCTGCGGTCTGCGAATTGACTTCGATGATGTAGCTGTCCGGCATTGCCCGTGATTCCTCGAGTGCGGGCAAATAACGGTGCTCTTGCCCAAAGGTTCCTATGGGCATTGCCGCCGTTTCCACCCCGAATCGACACGCAATGGAGTACGCTGCGACCTCATCCGTTTTATGACTTGTTCTTGGCGAAGCCGCGACATCCGCGGCGCACGATCACCACATGCGTTAAGGCAACGCATGCGTTGAGGCTCCGCGCGCCTACGTCGCGATCGGCGGCTCGGTGCGGCTGACGGTCTGCGGGCGGCCATGTTCGTCGATCGAGACATAGGTGAAGTTGCCGTCGGTGACGAGGAACGGATGCTCTTCGCCGCGACGCAGCGCCCAGGCTTCGAGATTCACGGTGAGCGAGGTACGCCCCACGCGCACGAGATTGGCGTAGACCGAGACGAGATCGCCGACATAGACCGCCTTGCGAAAATTCATCGCCTCGATCGCGACCGTCACGGTGCGCGACTTCGCGACTTTCGAGGCGAACACGCCGCCGCCGACGTCCATCTGGCTGAGCAGCCAGCCGCCGAAGATGTCGCCATTCGCGTTGGTGTCGGCCGGCATCGCGAGCGTGCGGATGCAGAGATCGCCGCGCGGTCCGGTGTGGGTCTGTTCGGTCATGCGTCTCTCGTTTGAAAATATTTTCGTAGCCCAGATGGAGCGAAGCGCAATCCGGGGAGCCGCGCAAGAATATCCCGGATTTCGCTGCGCTCCATCCGGGGTACCCATCGACGAGAGAGAGGCAAGATCAATCCGGCCTGAGCATCTCAAACATGTTTTCCGGCTTGATCTCGAAATAGTCACCGCGCCGTCCCGCACGGACGATCGGACGGGGCGCAGCCGTCTGGTAGACGCCATCCTTGATGAAGGCCTTGTCGATGTGGACGGCGACGACCTCGCCGAGCGTCAGCCAGGCGTCGGCCTGCCGGCCGTCGGCGCCCTTGAGGCGCACGATGTCGGACACCCTGCACTCGAAGGCGACCGGGCTTTCGCCGACGCGCGGCACGTTGACGAGCCGGCCGAGCACCGCGGTGAGCCCCGCAATCCTGAATTCGTCGACCTCGGGGCCGACGTGGGCGGCGGTCGCGTTCATCTGTTTCGCCAAATCCATGGTGGCGAGATTCCACACGAACTCCTTTGTGGCTTCGATATTGCCGACGGTGTCCTTCCAGTTGGTGGAGGAGAAGCCGATGATCGGCGGGGTGTAGCAGAAGGCATTGAAGAAGCTGTAGGGCGCAAGGTTGACGTGGCCGTTGGCGTCACGCGAGGAGATCCAGCCGATCGGCCGCGGCGCGATGATGGCGTTGAAGGGATCGTGCTTGAGGCCATGGCCCTTGGCGGGCTCATAGAAGTGCAGGTCTTTTTCGGTCACGCGCTGCTTCCTTTTCGCCACTGCGAGCGAAGCGAAGCAATCCAGACTGCCTCCGCGGCAAGGATTCTGGATTGCTTCGCTAGGCTCGCAATGACGGAGTGTGTCGATCCGTCCTGACCTGCCATCAGGCGGTCAGTCCGCGGCGGTCGACCCATTTATAGGAGAAATTCCTGCCCCGTCAGTGACGCGGCGACAGTCCTGCGATGACGAAATCGATCATCTGGTCAATCGTGGGCCCCGGCTTGGTGGCGCATTGGGCGATCATCTGGGGATGAAAGAAGCGCATCATCGCGGTGCAGGCGCAGAGCGAGGCCAGTTGCAGGTCCGGAGCCTCGAATTCGCCGGAGGCAGCACCTTGCGCGATCACCTGGCCGATGATCGAGGCGATGCACTCCATATGGGCTACGCAGACGTCCCAGTCCTCCTGCATCGCGATCTCGACCATCTCATGCAGCTTGGAATCACCGACATAGCGCTCGGTGTTCATGCGATGGATGGTCGTCAGAAGCTGCCGGAAGCGGTCGCGCACCGGACCGGGCTGGGCCACGATCCGCTGCGCCTCGAGTTCGACCTCGCCCATCAGCGCCCGGGCGACGGACTGATGGATCGCCTTCTTCGATTCGAAGAACCGATAGACGTTGGCCGGGCTCATCCGGAGCTCTTTGGCGATGTCGCCGACAGTGGTCTTCTGGTAGCCGATCTGGCGGAACAGCCGCTCGGCCACCTCGAGAATGCGCTCCCGGGTGTCGCTTTCGATATGTTCCGAAACCAGTGTCATCTGTCAGGACTCGTCAGTAGTCACTCTTCATCTATTCAGCGGCCTCAGCAAGCGGAAATGCTGGCTCGGCATCGCTGCCATGCTGCGGTGCCGCTTCCGGATGCTCGGCCGAACCGGCCTCGTCGAGGCTCTTGCGGAACCACAGGGCATAGAGGCCCGGCAGATACAGGAGCGTCAGGAAGGTCGCAACGAACAAGCCGCCCATGATGGTGATCGCCATCGGTCCCCAGAACGCCGAGCGCGACAGCGGGATCATGGCGAGGATCGCGGCAAGTGCGGTCAGCACGACCGGGCGGGCGCGGCGGACGGTCGCCTCCACGATCGCCTCGCGCCGGGTCAGGCCATGGGAGACGTCGGTCTCGATCTGGTCGACCAGGATGACCGTGTTGCGCATGATCATACCGGCGAGCGCGATCAGGCCGAGCAGTGCCACGAAGCCGAACGGCTGGTTGGCGACGTTGAGCCCGAGGGACGCACCGACGATGCCGAGCGGTGCGGTGAGGAACACCAGGATCAGGCGCGAGAAGCTCTGGAGCTGGATCATCAACAGCGTCAGCATCACCATGACCATCACCGGGAAGAGAATGAAGATCGAGGCATTGCCCTTGGCGGATTCCTCAAACGCGCCGCCCGGCTCGATTCGGTAGGCCGGCTCAAGGTAGTCCTTGATCTGTTGCAGCTTCGGCGTGATCTGGCTGGTGACGTCGGGCGCCTGCACGCCATCGACGACGTCGGAGCGCACGGTGATCGCCATGTCGCGGTTGCGCCGCCACAGGATCGGCTCCTCGTGGGAATACTCGATCTTGGCAATCTGCTGGAGCGGCACGGCGACGCCGTTGCGCGAGGTGATGGTGAGATCGCCGACATGCGCGAGGTCGAGCCGCTCGGACGGAATCGCACGGGCGACCACGCCGACCTTCTCGATGCCGTCACGCACGGTCGTCACCTGCGCACCGGAGATCAGCATCGCGAGCGACTGCGATACCTCCTGCGGGGTAAGGCCCATCGCGCGCGCGCGGTCCTGGTCGACGACGAGCTTGAGATAGGGCGACTGCTCGTTCCAGTCGAGCTGGACGTCCTTGACGTTCTTGTTCTGCCGCATGACGTCGCGGACCTGGTAGGCGATCTCGCGCACCTTGTTGGGATCGGGGCCGATCACGCGGAACTGCACGGGGAAGCCGACGGGCGGACCGAAATTGAAGCGGTCGACACGGACGCGGGCTTCGTTGAGCGCGCCGTCGGCAACGGCGTTCTCGAGCTTGGCCTTGATGCGCTCGCGCGCTTCGACACCCTTGGCAACGATAACGATCTCGGCAAAGGCCTCGTTCGGCAGCTGCGGATTGAGGCCGAGCCAGAAGCGCGGCGAGCCCTGCCCGACATAGGCCGTGTAGGTCGCGATGTCCTGGTCATCCTTCAGCAGCTTCTCGGCATCCTTCACCGCCTTTTCGGTGACGTTGAAGGCGGTGCCTTCCGGCAGGCGGAGCTGGAGGAACAGCTCGGGCCGCTCGGACAGCGGGAAGAACTGCTGCTGCACATGGCCGAAGCCGACGATCGAGGCGGCGAAGACGCCCACGGTCGCCACCACCACCGTGATACGGTGGTTGACGCACCACTGCACGATGGCGCGAAGGCCGCGGTACATCCGCGTCTCATAGACTGCGTGCGGATCGTGGCTGTGATGCACCTTCATGTTGGGCAACAGCTTGACGCCGATATAGGGCGTGAAGATCACCGCGACGAACCAGGAGGCGACCAACGCGATCGCCACGATCCAGAAGATGCTGCCGGCATATTCGCCGACCGCCGAGTTGGCAAAGCCGATGGGGAGGAAGCCAGCGGCCGTGACCAGCGTTCCCGTAAGCATCGGAAAGGCGGTGGATTCCCAGGCAAAGGACGCGGCACGGATGCGGTCCCAGCCCTGCTCCATCTTTACCACCATCATCTCGACTGCGATGATGGCATCGTCGACCAAAAGACCGAGCGCGATGATCAGCGCGCCAAGCGAGATGCGGTGCAGGTCGAGCGACATCGAGTTCATGACGATGAAGACGATGCCGAGCACCAACGGCACCGACAGCGCGACCACGATGCCGGTGCGCCAGCCGAGTGCAACGAAAGAGACAAACAGGACGATCGCGAGCGCCTCGACGAAGGAGTGCACGAACTCGCCGACCGCATGCTCGACCACGTTGGGCTGGTCGGCAATCAACTCGACGTCGATGCCCTGCGGCACCGCCTTCATGAATTCGCCGGTTGCCTTCTCGACCTCCTTGCCGAGTTCGAGGATGTTGGCGCCCTTGGCGGTGACGACGCCGATGCCGATCGCGGGCTTGCCTTCCTGGCGCACGACGAAGCTGGGCGGATCGACATAGCCATGCGTGACGGTCGCGATGTCTCCGAGGCGGAACACGCGGCCGTTGCTTTCCACGGGCGTTTCGGCAACGGCCTTGGCCCCGTCGAGCGCGCCGGTGACGCGCAGCGGCACGCGCTGCGAGGACGTCTCGACTGTGCCGGCCGGGGTCACGTTGTTCTGCTTGGCCAGCGAATCGAACAGCGCCTGCGGCGTGATGCCGAGGGTTGCGAGCTTGGCGTGGCTGAACTCGACATAGATGCGCTCATCCTGCGTGCCGTAGACGTCGACCTTGGTCACGCCGGGAACTTTAAGGAGGCGCTGGCGGAAACCTTCGGCAGTCTTCTTGAGCTGCGCATAGTCCGCGCCATCGCCGGTCATCATGTAGAGAATGGAATCGACGTCGGAGAACTCGTCGTTGACGACGGGCCCGAGAATGCCGGCGGGCAACTGCCCCTGGACGTCAACGAGCTTCTTGCGCAGGAGATAGAAGAGATACGGCACGTCCTTCGGCGGCGTGTTGTCGCGGAAGGTCACCTGCATCGCGGTGAAAGCGGGTTTCGAGTAGGTCTGCACCTTCTCGAAATAGGGCAGCTCCTGGAGCTTCTTCTCGATGGGATCGGCGACCTGGGTCTGCATCTCCTGGGCGGTTGCGCCCGGCCATATCACGGAGACGTTGACCACCTTCACGGTGAAGAACGGATCTTCGGCGCGGCCGAGCTTCTGATAGGAGAAGAAGCCAGCGGCGCCGAGCACGATCATCAGGAACAGCACCAGCGTCGGATGGCTGACGGCCCAGGCGGAAAGGTTGAAGCGCTTCATCGCACTCTCTCCAGAGATGACCCAATTGCCAAGAACAAAACAACCACCCCTGTTGAAACCCGTCATTGCGAGGTAGCGAAGCGATCCAGGGGGCTGGGCAGGATCTGGATCACTTCGCCGCTTCTTCCGTCGCATTCGCGCGACGGCCGAAACTCACCTCGCAATGACGGAACTCTTTATTGTTTGAGCATGATCTTTCTCGGAAAACCGCTGCACACTTTTCCGGATCATGCTCGGTAACTAGAACGACAGCGAGGATACGATCCGGACCTTCATGTTCGGATCGAGCTTTTGCACGCCGAGCGCGACGATCTTCGCGCCCTCTTCCACGCCACTGGTGATGACCACGTCGTTGCTTTCGTAGGATTTGACCGTGACCGGCCTCAGCGCGACGGCGCCGTTGTCGTCGACGACATAGAAGGAGGGCTTGCCACCTTCGTTGAACAGCGCCGACAGCGGCAGCCGCGCGACGCGTTCGGTCGCGGCATCGGACAGCGTCAGCGTCGCCGTCATGCCGAGCGCGACCTTGTCGTCGGCTTCCGGCAGCGAGAACTTTGCAAGATAGGTGCGCGTGGCAGCATCGGCGGCAGGCGCGATCTCGCGCAGCTTCGCGGCGTACTTCTTGTTGGGTTCCGACCAAAGGGTGACGCTGGCGGTGCCCGACTTGGCGCGTCCGACCAGCGTCTCAGGGATCGCGACGACCGCTTCCTTCTCGGCAAAGCGGGCGACGCGGATCGAAGCCTGGCCCGCGGCGACCACCTGGCCGGGCTCGATCAGCGTTGCAGTGACGACGCCGCGGGCGTCGGCGTTGAGCGTCGCGTAGGAAAGGGAATTCTTGGTCAGCTCGACCGAGCGCTCGGCGCGATTCAACCGCGCGCGGGCCTCGTCGGCGGCGGCGCGGCTTGAATCCATCTGCGCGTCGGTGGTCCAGCCCTTGGCCTTGAGATCCTTGGCGCGTTGCTCGGCGGCGGCGGCCTGGGCCAGCACACCGGTCGCGGCGGTCTGCTCGGCCACGGCCTGCTCGGCCTGGAGCTTCAGATCAACTTCATCAAGGGTCGCGAGTGGCTGGCCCTCCTCGACGGTCTGCCCGACCTCGACCAGGCGCTTGGCCACCTTGCCGGCGACGCGAAAGCCGAGGTCGCTCTCGATCCGGGGCCTGATGGTGCCGACAAAGCTGCGCTCCGGCGTCTCGGCCTCGTAATGGGCGGTAGCGACCAGAACCGGCCGCGGCGGCTCGGCCTTTTGCGCCACGGTGTCATTACACCCGGCCAGCGCGATTGCCATCAGGGCCAGCGAAGCACCTGCCAAGAGCCTGGAATAGCTCGACAAAATCGACCGGACGAACATCGGACACTCCTGCGGCTGTGTTCCGGAGAAATGTCGATTAATCACTGATAAAAGTCAATAATCGTCAGTCATCAGAAAAACGTGAGCGTTAAGGGCTCGTGAGGGGCCCCTGTTCGGAGAGGTGGCATAGCAGGGTGGGCAAAGCCACCAGGTCGCGCGAACGCGCGCCCGATGACAGGCTCCGCGTGCCCACCGCGTCTGTCGCCATCGAGCAAAGATGGTGGGCACGGCGCGCGAAGAGCGCGCCTCTGCCCGCCCTAGGAAGCCGCTACCGGCCCTCCTCCGCGAACTCGTGCTCGCTCTCGTGGCCGCCGACGAAGACCAGGATGCCGGCGATCAGAGGCAGAACCGCCAGGACCAGGAGGCCGGTCGAGGTCTGGCCGGTGGCTTCCTTGACCCAGCCAATCAGATAGGGCCCGGCGAAGCCGGCGAGGTTGCCGATCGAGTTGATCAGAGCGATGGCGCCGGCGGCCGCCATGCCGGACAGCCAGGCGGTCGGCAGGGTCCAGAACACGCCGAAGCAGCAGAATAAGCCGATCGCGGCCACCGTCAGCGCCACCATCGTCAGGACGGGATCGGTCAGATAGGAGGAGACGCCGAGCGCAGCGGCCGTGAGAAGGAGCGGCGCGCCGACATGCATCACGCGTTCGCGCGTGGCATCGGAATGACGCGCCCACAGAATCATCGCGATGGTGCCGAACAGGTACGGGATCGCGGTGACGAAGCCAGTCTGCGCGTTGGTGAGGCCAAACGCCTTCACGATCTGCGGCAGCCAGAACTGCATGCCGTAAAGTGCACCAACGAAGCCGAAATAGATCAGGCTCAGCGCAATCACCTTCGGCGACGACAAGGCTTCGCCGAGCGAGAGGTGCTTCACCGCCTGCTTGGCCGCGACCTCCGTATCAAGCCTGGCCTTGAGCCAGGCCTTCTGCTCGGCCGACAGCCAGTCCGCCTTCTCCGGCTTGTCCGTGAGACAGAACCAGGTGACGATGCCGAGCAACACCGACGGCACGCCCTCGATAATGAACAGCCACTGCCAACCCTGCAAGCCCAGCACACCATCGAGCCCGAGCAGCAGGCCCGAGATCGGCGCGCCGATCACGGTCGAGACCGGCACCGCGATGGCAAAGGCCGCGAGGAAGCGCGCGCGATATTCGGCCGGGTACCAATAGGTGAGATAAAGGATGATGCCGGGGAAGAAGCCGGCCTCGGCGACACCGAGCAGGAAGCGGAGGACGTAGAAGCTCGTGACGCCGTTCACAGTCGCCATCAGCGCCGAGATGATGCCCCAGGTCACCATGATGCGGGCGATCCAGCGGCTTGCGCCGAACCTCTCCAGCGCCAGGTTGCTCGGCACCTCGAAGATGAAATAGCCGATGAAGAAGATACCGGCGCCCCAGGAGA
Source organism: Bradyrhizobium sp. UFLA05-108 (assembly GCF_059803455.1). Taxonomy (NCBI): domain Bacteria; kingdom Pseudomonadati; phylum Pseudomonadota; class Alphaproteobacteria; order Hyphomicrobiales; family Nitrobacteraceae; genus Bradyrhizobium; species Bradyrhizobium sp. UFLA05-108. The sequence continues at coordinate 18,906 of NZ_JBANAZ010000065.1, forward strand.
AAATCAGCGGCGTGAACTTCAATTCCGCATTCATGGTCAGCGCGGCGAAGCCGAGATTGACGCGGTCGAGATAGGAAAAGAAATAGGCCAGCACCAGGAACGGAATCAGGCGCCAGGAGATGGCGCGGATGGTCGAAGTCTCGATCGCGCTTTTGTTGGGGTTCTTGGCAGTGCCTGCAGAACCGGCGAAGGTTGTGGTCTGGCTCATGGCGTCCCCCTTGGTTTTGCTTTTTCTCGGGCTAGGGGCGGTTTTGAGCATCGCGGCGAAAGAGTCAATGGAGCAAGCAATGCACGGAACGCAATCGACCACCCCCGTTGCGCCGTTGCAGGTGTCGCTTACCCGCGCTGCCCTCGCCCTCGTCGTGATCGCCTGCGGCCTTTCCCTGCGCTGGTATGGCTTTCCGCTTGGGCTGCCCGCCTTCATAGTGAAATATGGCGGCTCGCTGCTCTGGGCGACCATGGTGTTTTTCCTGGTCGGAGCCGTGCTGCCACACCTGACGCGGACGCAGATTGCGGCCATTGCGGCAGCGATTGCGGTTCTGGTCGAACTCTCCCGGCTGGTGCATACGCCCTGGCTCGATGCGTTCCGCCTCACGACCGCAGGCGCGCTGCTGCTGGGGCGAATCTTCTCGCTTTGAATATCTTGGCCTATGCGATCGGTATCGTGTTCGGCACCTGGATCGACTGCTTCGTAGGGTGGGCAAAGGCGCCCTAGCGCCGTGCCCACCATCTTGCCTCAAAGAAACAGAAGTGGTGGGCACGCTTCCGCCTTCGCTCTTCGAGCTACGGCGGACAAGTCGCTTTGCCCACCCTACGAAGCCTAACCCACCCGACGCGGGCTACGAAGCCGCATCCTGCTCCGCCAATTGAAAGCGCTCGAAACGATCGAGCTCGTCCTCGATCCTGCGCTTCAACTCCTTGCGGCCGGCCGTCTTCCTGCCGTTGCCGACCCAGGTCCATTTCTGCATCAGGAGTTTCCTGTTCTGCCGGTCGGTCTTCAAATCGAGCGCGGCGGCGATCTCGTCGCCGACGAGCACCGGTAGCGCAAAATAGCCGAGCTTGCGCCTGGCCTTCGGCACATAGGCTTCAAAGAGGTGATTGTAGCCGAAGATCAGGTTGGTGCGCTTGCGCTGGATGATCAGGGGATCGAAGGGCGAGAGGATGTGCACGAGATTCGGCGGCGCGCCCTCGCCCGGCTCCAGCGCTGACGGCGCCGCCCAATGCTCCTGCTTGCCGGCGCCCTCGAGCGCGATCGGCACGAGATCGCCGCGACGGACCCGCGATGCGATCAGGCGCGCCACCGCCTTCTTGCTGGGCGCGTCGAGATGGCAGATCGAATCAAGGCTCACGAGCCCTTGCGACCGGAGCGCGCGGTCGAGCAGGTAGTTCGTACTGTCCTTCGTGGAGGCCGGCTTCGGCAGCTTGTCCCAGCCGAAATGGCGCGTCATCAGCTCATAGGTCTTGAGCATGCCCTGCCGTTCGCTGATCGTAACGGCGCCGGTGTAGAAGGCGAGTTGCAGCGCCCGCTTCGAGGGCTTGCGGCTCTGCCACAGATGCTCCTTCTCGGTGAGGACGTCATCATCGATGTCGCGGATCGTCAGTGGACCGGCCCGCACCAGCCGCATCACCTTGCGCATGTCGGCCGGGGTCACCGATGCGAACCATTTGTGCCCCTCACGGCGGTGCTCGCGCATCGCCGGCAGAAAAAAGCGGAAGTCGCTCGACGGGACATACGACAGCGCATGCGTCCAGTATTCGAACACGCTTCTGTCGACGCTCTGGGCGTGGCGCAGATCGGCACGACGATAGGACGGAATGCGGCTGTAGAGAATGTGGTGATGGCAGCGCTCGATGACGTTGATGGTATCGATCTGCACGTAACCGAGATGGGCGATGGCATCGGCGACCGCTTGCGCGCCCGTGCCAAAGGGCTCGCACCTATCGAGCCGCTGCGCGCGCAGCCAGATCTGCCGTGCTTGCGACGTCTGCAGCGGGAGTGGTTTGGGCGTTCGGGACATTGCGAGCGGCAATGTAGCGGGATTCGCAGGGAGTCAAACAAACAACGGCAAAGAAAAAGCCGCGCTGCCACCTGCTGACAGCGCGGCCGTAACAGGCACGAACGTCTGTGCTACTTTATCATCTGCGCCTTCATGTAGTGTTTGCAGGCGCTGGGCATCTTGCCGTTGCTCATGTCAGTGTTGGCCATCGCCATTTCCTTGCTCATGCCCATCTTGGTCGTGCTGTCGGGCATGGCAGCCACCGTCGTGAGCGTGGCGCCCATATTGGCGCCCGTGCAAGCCATCATCTTCGCCGAAGCGGGCGAAAGCGTGAGTGCGACAAAGGCGGTGGCCGTCAGCAAAGTTTTCATCGAAAAGCCTCCTCCATAAAACGAAACCGGCGTCATGCCGGCCTTCGCAATTACGTATTGTCTGCGAGGAGCGTTTCGCGGAGAAGACAATTTCATTGCTGCAATGCAAAGGGCCGGCCGGCTCAAGGGCTGCGCTTCGATCCCTTGGCGCGGTCGCCAACACTGCCAGTCGCGATATCAGGCTCGCAGGCGGCCTTGCCGCGGTCGGTCGCCTGGCAGCGATAGACGCTGCCGGTCAGGCGGTCGACCAGCCACATATTGTCCTCGGTCGCGCCTTCCAGGCCGACATAGCGATTGGTGAGACCCGTGACCAATGTCGATAGCAGGATCGCGACCGCGATCATCGCCGCGCCGATATAGACGGGCATTGAACTTTGCGAAGTCGTCCGATCCGGCGGGCCCCCACGATAGGACTGATACTCACTCGGCCTTGGCACTGTTCGGAACCGGCTCTCTTCGCGTGGCTAGCGCTTCTTCTGGGGTGAAGGGTTTTGCTAGGCGCCCATCTGGCCGATTTCTTGTTCGCAGCCGGGCCGCGCGACGACCGCTTTGCGGCCATCGTCGAGCAAGGTTGCCAAAACGAAGAGGCGGCCCGGATCGGGCCGCCGTTGCTTCGCCTGTTTGCTTATCAGCGGCGGCCGAACAATCCGCCCATCATGCCGCCGAAGAGGCCGCCGGGGCCGCCCATCGGGCCGCCACCGCCGCCACCACCACTATTATAATAGCGTCGGCCGCCACCACCGGAGGAGCGCCGGCGCGTTGGCTCGTCGTCAGCAGATTCTGAGGAGGCAGAGCGCGTCGAGATAATCTCCGACTGCAGAGCCTTGTGCTGAAGCTTGTTGAGGTAGCCGGTGGCGGGATAGCCACGTGCCGCCTGCCAGCGCTTGACCACTGAGCGCGTCTCGTCGTCGAACTTGCCGGTCGCCTTGACGTCAAAGCCGAGCCCGGTGAGGCGGCGCTGCACGTCGCGGCGCTGACCTTTGTCGAGACCGATCTGGTCCTCAGTGACCTGGCTGGCTTCCTCGGTAAAAGTGGCGGGATCGACCCCGGCGGTCAGATTGCGCGTGGTGTTCGACGGACCGTCCTGCAATGCCGCAATGCGAGCGAGAGCAATCGCCTTGAACGTGCCGTTCGGATAATTGGTGAGATAGGCGTTGAGCTCTTCCACCTTGTTGGAATCCTTGATCGAGCGCCAGAACTCGAGCTCGACGTCGGTGCCCGGCTTGGCCGAAGCCGATGCCGACGCACTCGAGGCATCGCTCGCGGCGGCATCCGGCGCCCCAACCGGATTGAGATAGACGTTACCAGTGAGGTTGGTATGGCCCCAGGGCAATTGACTCTTGTTGGTCTCGTCGTTGACCTGGGCACGGACCTTGGTCATCGCCTGCTGGATCTCGAGGCCGGGCTGGGCAATGTTGGCCACGAGCGCGCGGGTGAACGGGCTGTTGGTGCCGGCCTCGCCATCGAGAGCGGTCTGGCCAGGGCCGGTGGCAAACGCGATCAGCGTACCCTCGCCCGATTTCATCTCGGCGAGGCCGGTCTGCACGTTGACCGAGCGCGTGGCCTTGGCTGAACGAATCTTTGCCGCGAACGGATTATCGCGGCAGGCGTCCAGAAACACGAGCTTCACCTTGGCGTCCGCCATGGTCTGATCGAGCGTGAGGTCCACGTTGATTGCCGCGCCCAGCTTGACGTCCATCTCGGATTTCAGGTCGGCATCGATCGGCAACAGGTAGTTGACGCCGTTCACGGCGATTCCGTGGCCGGCATAGAAGAACACGGCGACATCGGCGCCTTCACTCTTCTTGCCGAACTCCAGGAGCTTTGCCGTCATGGCGTCGCGGGTGAGGTTGGATCCCTCGACGACATCGAAGCCGACGTTGCGCAGCACCCTGGCCATCGCCTTGGAATCGATCGCCGGGTTGGGAAGCTGCGGGACATTCTTGTAGGCGGAGTTGCCGACCACGAAGGCGACACGCTTGTCGGCCAAGGCTGCGTTGCCGCTGATGAGAAATGTGGCGATTGAAATTGCTGCTAACAAGAAGCGCATGATCATTCTCCCCTGATCCAAACTTCCTGGCTGCCCTCGGATCGACCAAAGCCGATCCGATGTTAGCAATCTGATCCAGTCCACGAGAAAGCAATGTGATCTGGATCACTCGGGGATTTCTGCTGCTCGAACCGAGCTGGACGACGCTGCGACGTCTACTTTTCGGGCTGCTGACACAGCGGCAATAACGGCGGGTGACGAGCAATAAGAAAGAGAATGTACCCGTTGGTGCGAGGAGTCCAGCGAGCCCGATGCCTGGCGACACCAACGGTTTGAAAAAGTCGACGATCGACGCCGCGCCCATTCGAAGCGCGAAAGAGACAGGCGTGCTTCCCGACCAACGCAAACGTCCCTGTCTTGTCGTGGTGAGGTGCTGCGTCAACCAACAGGCGATTGGATGCCGGCCGGCTCCGGCGCTAGAATAAGCATCGAGATCAATCCATTTCTGAATGTGATATGTATCACATCAGGGTGTTTGAACCTGACCTAGACTCGCAGCATCAAATCGCTATCAGGCGTCACAGCGAGGATTTGAGACAATGCCCCATTTCAACAAGCTTTTCGGATTGAAGGCGATTACCCTTTCGGCCGCGCTGTCGCTGACGGCAGGCCTGGCGTTCGGCGGCGACAACAACATCACCGCCAACCAGATCCTGAATGCGCTGAAGCCAAAGCCCCTGACCCGCGGCCTGTCCGTCGGTCCGCAGGCTGAGACTGCGGATCAGGCCAAGGAGGCGAGCTTCCTGAATACCGTGCGCAACCGGCAGACCCGTTCGCTCTCGATGGGCGAGCGCGATCAGATCGCCGACCTCGCGGCGAGCAAGCCGAAGATCGATCTGGAGATCCAGTTCGACTACAACTCGGCCAACATCGCCACGACTTCGGTGGGCTCGGTGCAGGCGCTCGGCAAGGCGCTGTCGGATCCGGCGCTGAAGGGCTCGACCTTCGTGGTCGCCGGCCACACCGACGCGATCGGCAGCGATCCGTTCAACCAGGATCTGTCCGAGAGGCGCGCCGACACCATCAAGAAGTACCTGGTGCAGAACTATGGCCTCAACGGCAGCGATCTCGTCACCGTCGGCTATGGCAAGACCAAGCTGAAGGACACCGCGAACGGTGCCGACCCGATCAACCGTCGCGTCCAGGTCGTGAACATGGAAACCAAGTCGACCGCCTCGAAGTGATGGCGGCATCCAATTCGAACACTCGCCCGCCGCGCCCGCGGCGGGCGAGTTTCATATCCAGTTCTGGAAGATCATCAACCGGTTGAAGGTCTGCATCGAGGTGCCGACGAAGGCCGCGGAGATCGGCAGCATGACGGCGAAGCCGATGGCTGCGACCGCGACATAGGTCCACAGCACCCAAGGTGGGAGCTTCTCACGTCGCAGCACATAGACCAGTGCCAGCGAGGACGCGGTTGCAGCCGGCAGATAATAGTAAATAAAGCCGAGCGTGCGCGGCAGCAGTGCCCATGCGAGATATGGGCCGAAATAAAATGCCGAGATCAGGAACACATCCCAGCGCCGCGTGACGATGAAGTCGCGCAACACGACGGCCAGCGCGAGCAGCGCCGGCCACAACACGAGGGGATTGCCGAGGAAGACGACCGCGGAGATGCTGTCGTCGCCGACCTTGTCGAACAGGAACCATACCGGGCGCACGAGAAACGGCCAGGACGGCCATGAGCTCATGTAGGTATGCCCGGCGATCGCAGTCGTGGTGTTGTCGGCAAAGATGCGCCGCTGCGCCTCGATCAGATCGGATGGCGACAGCCCATACTGCGGCACGAAGGTCGCAAGATAGAACACCGCCGGCAAGGCGACGAAGCAAAGTGCAAAATGCTGCGCCCTGAAATCGGGCCAGAGGTCGGGGCGATACCAGTCGGTCGGCTTCGCGTCGGCAAACAGCGTGCGCCAGCTCTGCATCAGACGGATCGCCGCGACGATGACGATGCAGACCGCGAGCGGAAACAGCCCGCTCCATTTGCAGGCGGCGGCAAGACCGAACAATCCGCCGGCCAGCGCAAACAACCGGTGCGGCCGCTCTCTCCGAAAGCCATGCATGAAGGCCGCTGACGCCAGCAGGCCGAAGGCAAGCGAAAAGACGTCGAGCATGGCGATGCGCGACTGCACGAACAGCATCTGGTTGAAGAAGGCGATCAGCGCCGCCGCGATCGCGGGCCCTTCCGCCGAAAACAGCGCAACGCCGCAAAGATAGACCGCGACGACCGCGAGCGCGCCGAACAGCGTCGCCGGATAGCGCCAGCCCAGCGAATTGTCGCCGAAGATCGCTATCGACAGCGAGATCAGCTCCTTTGCGAGCGGCGGATGCATCGGATTGAGCACGGGCTTGGGCATCACCGGCTCGAGCATCTGCCGCGCCGCCGGCACGTAGTGCACCTCGTCGAACACGAACTTATCCGGCGTGGAGACACCGATCAGAAGCACGAGATGTGTGATCAGGAAAATCACGACAGCGATCACTGCTCTCCGCGACATAGGCGACGCAGGATTCACTTCGTGCTGTCGTTGTGGGGATGCTTTGCGTGGCAAATCTGCTTCACCGCGAAGAAAAATATCTTTGGTCGACGCATTGAACGCATTCTGCCGCTACTGTCACTAACCATGACGCTCGTGCTGCGCTACTAGTGATAATTATACCACATCGCAAGCGAGCGCGATCCGGTACGATACGGGACACATCGATCGGCGACGAAATGAATTTGCGACTTCGCGTTCTTCTTTCCTTCTTGCTCGGGGCTCTCTCTTGCGCGGCATCCGCCGCACAAGCACAGACGCGCGTCGGCGAAGCCGTGGTAATCCAGAACGAAGTGGTTCGCGTCGCGGCGACGGCGACGCAGATCAACGTCGGCGACGGCATGCTGCGCGACGAGACCGTGCGCACCGGCGCCGACGCCGCGGCACGCTTCGTGATGGCCGACAGCACCAATCTATCGCTCGGGCCGGGCGCCACGCTCAAGCTCGACCGCACCGTCTTCAACGACGAGCACAGCTATCGCGACGTTGCGATCCGCATGACCACGGGCGCGTTCCGCTTCGTGACCGGACATTCGGAGAAGGCCGCCTACAAGATCACGACGCCGCTCGCGACCATCGGCGTGCGCGGCACCACGCTGGACATCCTCTCGCAACGCGGCCGCTCCGTGGTCGTCTTGCAGGAGGGTGCGGCCAGCGTCTGCACGCTGGGCTTCCAGTGCGTGCAGCTCACCCAGCCCGGCGACACCGCGATCATCACCTCGACGGGCGGTCGGACCACGATCACCAAAACCAACTCGCCACCCTGGACCTTTGCCGCGACCTGCACGGCTGCGGCCGGGTTGTGCTCGGTCAACCAACATGCCGACGCCGCGCCGACCATCACGCCCGCCGTCCATGACGACGGCATGCTGTGCGGGCGGTGACCATGGCGAAGCTCGGAGTTCGCAGCATCGTCCTCTCGGCCGCCTTGATCGCGGTGACCACGCTCGTGCTGCTCGCGGTACAGTTGCAGCCGGCTGCCGCCCAGAGCTGCACCGAGTGCTCGCCGACGCCGACACCCACTCCGACGTACAGTCCCTCGCCGACCCCTACGCCCACGCCCTCACCCAGTCCTTCGCCGTCGCCTGCTCCCTCACCGACGCCCGGGGCGAACCCGACCACGTCGGGAGCCGACACCAGCGCCGGCTCGATCGGCGACCTCGCCAACCAGCGCTTCAACCAGATGATCACGAACCGGGTGCTCGGCTCGGTGCTGCTCGGCGTCAACGAGCAGGTCAATTGCAGCGACTGCATCAGCGCGTTCGGCTCGGCCGGCTCGTTCTCCGCCGGCGTCCATGGTCGCAAGGAGCTCACCAGCAATCTGTCCCTGCTCGCGGGCCTCGCCTACACGCAATACAATGAGGGCGGCTATCACGTCACCAGTGCGCCGATCGGCGCCTTTGCACTGCGCTACGATTTCACCGACTGGGGCTCGTCACGCCCGTTCTTCGACATAGGAACGGTGCTCACGCCCTGGGAGAAGGTGCGCTATACCCGCAATTATCAGACGAGCCTTGGCGCGGTCACCGTCACTGGCTCGGCCGACAGCTCGAATTACGCCGTCTACGGCCGGGCCGGCTGGATCAGCCGGATGTCGCCGCGCGACGAGGTCGCGGCCTCGGTCGAGTTCTGGCAGCTCTGGCAGCGAGTGTCCGGCTATAGCGACCCGACCGTCGCGTTCAACCCGTTCGATGCAACGATCGCCGGCGGCACCGATCGCACCAGCCTCGTCAAGCTCGGCGGGCAATGGACGCATCTGTTCGGCAGCACGGTGGAGGCCAACGTCAACGGCGGCTGGGTGCAATCGTTCGGCACGCATTCAGGCATCGTCGCCACCGTCACCGGCAACGGCACGGTGGTGCCGACCATCGGCAATCAAGGCTGGTTCGAATATGGCAGCCGACTCGGCTTCCGCTTCGCGCAAGGGTGGATCGTCGACCTCTTCGCCAACGGCACGCTCGGCCCGCAGCCCGTCGGCAACACCATCCACGGCGGCGTGGGCTTGCGTATCAATTATTGATGTATTGTAGGGTGGGAAAGCGAAGCGTGCCCACCGCTTCTATCGCAATTGGGGGAAGATGGTGGGCACGGCGCTTCGCGCCTTTGCCCACCCTACGATCCGTAGTCGTGGCGCGAGCGCGCCGTCATGCCGCGGACTTCCCCTCGAATGCGCGGCGCAAGATGTCGACATCCAGCTTGACCATCTTCATCATCGCCTGCATCGCGCGTGCAGCGGCGGCCTTGTCCGGACTCGACAGAAATTCGAACATCACCTTCGGCACCACCTGCCAGGACACGCCGTAGCGATCCCTGAGCCAGCCGCACTGCCCTTCACTGCCGCCATGAGCGAGGAACGCACTCCAGACGCTGTCGACCTCGGCCTGGTCGTCGCAATGGATCATCAGCGAGAGCGCGTGGGTGTACTCCATCTTCATGCCGCCGTTGAGCGCGACCAGGGGCTGACCGGCCACCGTGAACTCGACGACAAGCACGGAGCCTTCCTTGCCGGACGGATTGTCGGAAACGTTGCGCTGGGCGTGCGTGATCGCCGAATTCGGAACGAGCGAGACATAGAACTTGGCGGCTTCCTCGGCATCGCCGTTGAACCACATGCAGGGCACGAGCTTGGACATCGTGAAGGCTCCTCTTCGATCCTCTGGGCTTCGATCAGGCGTTCGCCATGCCGGGCCGGTTCGGCGCCGCCGCCATGTCCAGCCAGTTCACACCCCACATATGACCATCGGGATCCTCGAAGCTGCGGCCGTACATGAAGCTGTATTCGTCCTTCGGGCTGGGATCGGCCACCCCGCCCGCAGCCTCGGCCCTGCCGACGATATCGTCGACCTCGCTCCGACTGTCGGCGGACAAGCAGAACAGCGCCTGGTTCGAGATCTTTGCATCTGCAATCGGCTTCGGCGTGAACTGGCGGAATTTGTCGTGGGTCGTCAGCATCGCGTAGATGGTCTCGGAAATGACCATGCAGGACGCCGTGTCGTCACTGAATTGCGGGTTCCTGGTCGCGCCTATTGCCTCGTAAAAGGCGGTTGCGCGCTTGAGATCGGTCACCGGCAAATTGACGAAAATCATCCTTGGCATCGGAAGCTCCTTGGGCGGGGTTTCTGCCCAAGGACGGATGGCCCGCCGGCCATCCGACACGGCTTCCAAATATTTTTCGGACTGTCACACTGCTGGGTTCTGTCGCCCGCGCGCAATTTTTGCGGTCAGGTCGCGATCGGCGTCGGCATCGTCAGGAATGCCCGCGTGGCGTGCCAGAACAGCGCCCGATTGATCGCCAGCACCACCGAATGCGCGGTTCCCGGCAGGATGGCGAACTGCCGATCGCCGTTCGGCAGCTTGTTGTAGAACGCCTCGAGGTCGGCAACGGTCGCGATGCCGTCGAACTGCCCGCGCACCAGGAGCACCGGCGCGAGCACCTTCTCCGGGTCCACCACGGGCAGGTTGGTCGTCATGTCGAGGTAAGTGCCGGTCGGGATCTGGTCGCCGAACTGAAGCTCGACGTCGGCGAGCACGTCCATCACGGCGGGATCGCTGGTGCCGGGTTTGTCGCGGGTCGCGATCGAGCGGATCATCTCGCGATCGCGCTTGCGCATGTTGTGGGTGCGGTAATAGTCGACCTGCTCGGCGCGCTTCGTCAGCGTCGGCGAGCCCTCGCCCTTGTAGGTGAAGGCGGCGAACACCAGCCGGTCGATGCTTTCAGGGGCAACCATCGCGTAAGCGCCGGCCCGCAACGCACCTGAGGACTCTCCGACGAAATGGAATTTCCTCTGCCCGGTTTCGCGCGTGATCACCTCGACCGCGGCTTTCAGATCGGCAACGCCGCTTGCGATGTCGGAATTGCCGGAAGTGCGCCCCGACTTGCCGTAGTTCTCGTGGTCCAGCGTCCAGCAGTCGAAGCCGTAGCGAGCGAACTCGTTCATGGTCGAGTATTCGCCCTTGCCGGGCACGCTGAGATCGAACACTCGCGAGGTGACGGAGGAGCCGTGCACGAACACCACGACCGGCCGCGCCGCCTCACCCACTCTGGGCGCACCGAGCCGTTTGCGGAACATCCACAAGGGCACGTCGCCCTTCTTGGCCCAGTATTCGCTGGACCAGATGTCGGCGGGTTGATCGGCGGCGCGGGCCTGCGGCAGAGCGCCAGCCAGCGTGGCCCCGAGCGCTCCGGCTCCCTTGATCAGAGCACGCCGCGGCAGCAAATGATTGGACTCCGCCATAGAGACCTCCCTCGCCTTGTCTTGATGCAGGCTCTGGCGAAGCCTAGCAGACATGGGCGAAAGCGTCAGCCACAACCTCCGTCATTCCCCGCGAAGGCGGGGAATCCAGTACACAGCGGCTTCTCCGTATCCTCGCACTATCTCTGGAATACTGGATCGCCCGCCTGCGCAGGCGATGACATCGAGAATGTAGGACGAACCTGCCGCAAGCTCGCTATTGCGAGCGCGACGCCTAACTCAGACCGTTCACTTCGCTTCGTTCGGATCACGGTGCACCGGGTCGATCCACAGCACGGTCTGGGGCTTCTCGACCGGCTCGATGTCGAGATTGATCGCGACCGCCTCGCCGTCGCTGCGCACCAGCACGCATTCGAGAACCTCGTCGGGGCTGGCGTTGATCTCTTGGTGCGGCACGTAAGGCGGCACGTAGATGAAATCGCCGGGGCCAGCCTCTGCCGTGAACTGGAGATGATCGCCCCAGCGCATGCGAGCCTTGCCTTTCACCACATAGATGATGCTCTCGAGATGGCCATGATGATGCGCGCCGGTCTTGGCGTCCGGCTTGATGCTGACCGTGCCTGCCCATAATTTCTGCGCGCCGACGCGCGCGAAATTGATCGCGGCCTTGCGATCCATGCCGGGCGTCGAGGGAACATTGGGATCGAGCTGGTTGCCGGGAATCACCCGCACGCCGTCATGTTTCCAGCGATCGTCATGATCGTGATGGGAGTGCGTGTGGTCATGGCCGCTCATGTGTCTGCTTTCCGTTGGTTCCGTGCACGGCAGGCTAACCAAAGCCGCGGCATCAAGCCATACCAAAAACGGAACGCTCTTAGGCGCCCAACGTTGTCTTCCTAAGAAAACCGGAAGGAGATTTTCATGGGAAGCACGAGCGACAAGATCAAGGGCGCCACCAACGAGGCGATCGGCAAAGCCAAGCAAGGCATAGGCGAGGCCACAGGTTCCGACCGCATGAAGGGCGAAGGCACCGTGCAGGAGATCAAGGGCAAGGGCCAGCAGGCCATGGGCGACGCCAAGGATGCCGCGAAGGAAGCGATCGATCGCGCGGCGGCGAACGCCAAGCGCACCGCAGAGTAAAGCGCGCGCGACTGAATACGAAAAGACCGGTCTTGCGGCCGGTCTTTTTGTTACCCGGCGTCACTTCACCCCGAGCAATTCCACGTCGAACGTCAAGGTCGCATTCGGCGGGATCACGCCGCCGGCGCCGCGTGCGCCGTAGCCAAGTTGCGGCGGGATGATCAGCGTGCGCTTGCCGCCGACCTTCATTGTGGCGACGCCTTCGTCCCAGCCGGCGATCACGCGGCCCTTGCCGATCGGAAACTCGAACGGCTCGTTGCGGTCGACGGAGCTATCGAATTTCTTGCCCTTCTTGCCGTTCTCATAGAGCCAGCCGGTGTAGTGCATCACGCAGATCTGGCCGGGCTTTGGCGAGGCGCCGGTGCCGACGACGCTGTCGATGATCTCGAGGCCTGAAGCTGTGGTCATGGTTTTTCCTGCGGTCTGGGCCGATGCCGGGGTGGAAACGAATGTCGATACTGCGCCGATTACGGTAATCGCGAGCGCCGACATGAGGGTGAGGAGTGCACGCTGGACACGCTGCATAAGACACCTTCCGTTTGGAGCGGGAGGTGTCTAGCGCAACGCGACAGGCGTGACCAGCCTTATCAGGCCTCGATGTTCTCCAGCCGCACCGGCAGCTTGCGGACGCGCTGGCCGGTAGCGTGATAGACCGCATTGCAGATCGCGGCATTGGTGCCGACATTGGCGAGTTCGCCAAGTCCCTTCACACCTGCGGGATTGATGCGGTCATCCTGCTCGGAGAGCATGATCACCTCGACATCGGGCACATCCGCGTTCACCGGCACGAGATAGTCGGCGAAGTTGTCGTTGACGTAGCGCGCGGTGCGCTCGTCGATCTCGGTGGCCTCCAGCAGCGCCGAGGACATGCCCCAGATCATCCCGCCCATCAGCTGGCTGCGCGCCGTACGTGGATTCATGATGCGGCCAGCGGCAAAGGCACCGACCAGGCGCGGCGTGCGGATCTCGTGCGTGAAGCGATTGATCCTGACCTCGACAAATTCGGCACCGAAAGCGTAGGCGATCCCGTCCTTCAAGCTTGGTCCGCCGACCAGCCGCACGTGGCCGCTGTGCATGGCCTCGAAGGCATCCGGCGGCGCGCCCTCCGGCTTCCACTCGCCATACTCCTCGACCACGCTGATGCCGAGCGCATCGAAAGCCTTTTCCCGGTCGAGCGGCTGGTCGCTCCGCGCAGCCTGGGTCGCCGGCGTCTGCCCCATGCCCACGGTCTCCTTGGCCCTGTCGGTGAGGCCTTCGTTCGGCATCAGCGCGCGGAACAAGCGCTGGCGCACCTTGTCGCACACCATCATCACGGCAGAGCACGTGCTGGCCGTCGAATTCGAGCCGCCCGCAACCGGGGCCGGCGGCAGGTCGCTGTCGCCAATATAGACCGCGACCTTCTCCAGGGGCACACCGAGGCGTTCGGCCGCAGCCTGTGCGATCACCGTGTAGGCGCCGGTGCCGATCTCATGGCCGGCCAGCTCGACGCGGGTGCGGCCGTCACGCTGCAGGCGCACCCGCGCCGCCGACGGTCCCATCTGGGTCGGATAGCACGTGGCCGCGCAGCCATAGCCGATCAGCCAGTCGCCATCCGCCATCGATTTCGGCTGGGCTGAACGCTGCGACCAACCGAACGCCTTTGCACCCTCGTCGAAACAGGCCATCAGCGATCGCGACGTGTAGGGCTTGCCCCCGATCGGCTCGGTCGCGGTGTCGTTGACGCGACGTAGCTCGATCGGGTCCATGTCGAGCTTGACGGCGAGCTCGTCCATCGCACTCTCCAGCGCGAACATATAAGGCACCTCCGGCGGCGAGCGCATGAAACCGGGCGTGTTGCGGTCGGCGCGCACGATGGACACGAGGCTGTCGACATTCGGGCAGGCGTAGAGCCGCGTCGTGGTCTTGGTGCCGCCGACGCAATAGGAATCGGGGCGCGAGGAGATCTCGGCTCCCTCATGGCGGAGCGCGACGAGCTTGCCGTCCCTGCTCGCGCCGAGCTGGATCTGATGCCGCGTCTCGGCGCGGTAAGTCGCAATGGTAAAGCCCTGGTCGCGCGGTGGCACCAGTTTGACCGGACGGTTCAGACGGCGCGCGATGCTGGCGATGATCGCGGTCCGCGGCGTCATCGAGCCGCGCGAGCCGAAGCCGCCGCCGACGTAAGGATTGACCACCCGGACGTTGTCGGCGTCGATGCCGAGCTGTTCGGCGACGCCGTTCTTCAGGCCATAGACATATTGGCTCGGTTCATAGACGAGCAGATTGTCGCCCATCCAGACGCAGCTCGTCGTGAACAGCTCCATCGGATTGTGGTGCTGTGTCGGCGTCTCATAGGACGCGGTGAGCTTGACCTCGGCCTCGTCGAACGCCTTCGCGAAGTCGCCGACCTTCGGGTCCTCCTTGAACATCGCGTTCTGGCCCTTCGCGGCGGCCGACGTCGTGCCCTGCGAATCGAACGTCGCCGCCGGCATCAGCGCGGTGGTGTTGACCTTGACGCGATTGGCGGCTTCGCGTGCCGCTTCGTAGCTCTCGGCAACGACCACCGCGACGATTTGGCCGTCATGGGCGATATCGGCCGATTTCATCGGTTGGATCGTGGTCCCGGCATAACCGCCGTTGGAGAACAGCTTTGACTCCTTCAGCTTCGGCCCATTCTCGTGCGTGAAGATGTCGATCACTCCGCGCACCCGCTTCGCATCATCGAGCTCAAAACTGTCGATGCGGCCCTTGGCGATCGCGCTGGTCACCAGGAAGGCATAGGCAGGATTGGCGAGCGGCATGTCAGACGCATAGGCCGCCTTCCCCGTCACTTTCGCGGCGGCATCGTAACGCGGCACCGGCTGGCCCATATTGGCCTTCGGCTCGGGAGCAGCAGTGGTCATGGTCAGATCTCCATCGTTACGGCCTGCTGGAGCGCGCGAGCCACCACGCGCCTGCCGAGCGCGATCTTGAACGTGTTGTAGCGCCGGCTCCTGGCGTCGGCGAAGGCCGCCTCCGCGGCACGCTGAGCGAGGCCATCGTCGAACCGCTGGCCCTTCACCAGCGCCTCCGCCTCGCGCGCGCGCCACGGCACGGTGGCAACGCCGCCGAGCGCGATCCGGGCGTTACGGATCACGCCGTCCTGCACGTCGAGCGCAATCGCGGCCGACGACAGCGCGAACTCGTAGGACTGCCGGTCGCGCGCCTTTAAGTAGACCGAGCGCGGCCAGCGCCCGGGAATCGCGAAAGCCGAGATCAGCTCGCCCGCCTGCAACGTCGTCTCGATCTCCGGCGAATTGCCGGGCGGCTTGTGCAATTGCGCAAACGGCAGGCTACGCGTCCCGGATTTTCCAGTGATCTCGACCATCGCGTCGAGCGCGATCAGAGCTTGTGCGAAATCACCGGGATAGGTCGCGATGCATTGATCGGAGGTGCCAAGCACGGCATGCATTCGGTTGAAGCCATCCATCGCCGCACAGCCGGAGCCCGGATTGCGCTTGTTGCAATTCTCATAGGAAATGTCGCGGAAATAGCTGCAGCGGGTGCGCTGCATGACATTGCCGCCGAGGGTGGCCATGTTGCGCAGCTGCGGGCTTGCGGCCAGCTTCAGCGAACTGGCGATGACGGGATAGTTGCGCTGAATTTCAGGGTTCGCGGCAATATCAGACATCTTTGCGAGCGAACCGAGCCGCAGATTGCCGCCACCGAGATCAACCGCCGACCAGCTCCGCGCCAGGGGACTGATGTCGACGATGGTTGCCGGCCGCATCACGTCGAGCTTCATCAGGTCAATCAGCGTCGTGCCGCCGGCGAGCGGCTGTGCGGACGCCTGCGGCAGCGGGTTGTTGTCTTGCGCCGACGAGGCGAGAGCCGAAACGGCGGCGCCGGCATCGGTGGCTCTCTGATAGGAGAACGATCGCATGCGCCTAGCCTTTCATGATGTCGGGCGCAGCCTGCTTCACGGCCGCGACGATGTTGGGATAGGCGGCGCAGCGGCAGATGTTGCCACTCATATATTCGCGGATGTCCTCGTCACTGCCGGCGTGCCCTTCCTTCACACAGGCGACCGCGGACATGATCTGCCCGGGCGTGCAGTAGCCGCACTGGAAGGCGTCGTTGTCGATAAACGCCTGCTGCATCGGATGCAGCCGGTTGCCGCTTGCGAGCCCTTCGATGGTGGTGATGTTCTGGCCTTGCGCCGCGAGCGCCAGTGTCAGGCATGACACCACGCGCCGGTCGCCGATCAGCACTGTGCACGCGCCGCACTGGCCGTGATCGCAGCCCTTCTTGCTGCCGGTGAGACCGAGATGCTCACGCAGCGCGTCGAGCACGGTGGTGCGCGCATCGATGCGAAGATGCTTGTCCTCGCCATTGACGCGCAATGTCACATCGACCGGCAGCGTCGGGTCCTGCGCAGCCGCAGCGCTTGATCCTTGCGTGGCTGCACGTGCGGTCAGCGGAACGAGCGTGCTTGCGGCCGTGCCCGCCATGAAGGCGCGACGATCGAAACCGGAACCTGAATTGTCGGACATGTCGGCCTCCGCCGCCTTCTAAAGAAAGCAGCGCACGCCTGCGCCGCTCATCGCCCGTTAACCGGGGGCGATGAGCTCCGTTCCTCCGTCAACTTTTCCTGATCGCGCGAGGAACCCCGCCTCGCGCATCGAGCTCAATAGCCGAGCGCGCAGCCGTCCTTGCGCGGATCGGAGCCGCCGGTCAGCGTGCCCTTGTCCCAGTCGATCCAGATCGCCTGGCCGCCGCCGAGGGGGCCGACCACGCTCGTGGTCTTGTGGCCGAGCTTCTTCAGGCCGTCGACGACCGCGGCCGGCACGCTATCCTCCAGCTGATAGACACCCTCGTAATGCAGTCCGCGCGGCATATCGATCGCCTCCTGCACGTCGCAGCCATAATCGAGGATGTTGGTCAGCACATGCGTCTGGCCGACCGGCTGATACTGCCCGCCCATCACACCGAACGGCATGACCGCGCGGCCCGCCTTGGTGAGCAGCGCCGGAATGATCGTGTGCAGCGGACGCTTGCCGCCGGCGATGCAATTGGGGTGACCCGGCTGGATACGGAAGCCGCCGGCGCGATTTTGCAGCAACACGCCGGTCTTGTTCGACACGATCGCCGAACCGAAGGAATGCGCGATCGAGTTGATGAAGGAACAGACGTTGCGATCCTTGTCGACCACCGTGATGTAGATGGTCGAAGGATTCATCGGCGGCGCGACATTGGGCAGGTCGAGCAACCCGTCCATGCGGATTTTTGCGATGTACTCGTCGGCGAATTCCTTGGCGAGGATTTTTGCGACATCGATCTTCATGTGGGCGGGATCGGCGACATGCATCTCGCGGATCATGTAGGCGATGCGCGCGGCTTCCGCCTCGAGATGGAAGCGCTCGACGCTGAGCGGCGCGAACTTCTTGAGGTCGAACCGGGAGAGGATGTTCAGCATGACCAGCATGGTGATGCCGGGCCCGTTGGGCGGGCACTGCCAGACGTCGTAGTCCTTGTACGTCGTGCCGATCGGTGTCGTCACCTCGGTCGTATGATCTGCGAAATCGTCGAGCGTGTGCAGGCCGCCAATTCCGCGCAGCGTCTCGACCATATCCTCGGCGATTCCGCCCTTGTAGAAGGCGTCGCGGCCATCCTTGGCGATCGCGCGCAGCGTCTTGCCGAGCTCGGGCTGGCGGATGACGTCGCCGGCAACCGCCGGCTTGCCGTGCGGCAGCAGATAACGCTCGGTGTTGGTGCCGTTCTTCAGCTTCTCGAGCTGGTTCTTCCAGTCGAAGGCGATACGGGGGGCGACGACGTAGCCCTCCTCCGCCGCCATGATCGCCGGCTCCGCCAGACGGTCGAAACCGAACTTGCCGTGGTCGCGCAGCACGGTCGCAAAGGCATCGACCGCGCCGGGGATCGAGACCGCGTGCGCCGAGGTCAACGGCACGGAGTTGATCTTGCGCTCCAGATACCACTCGACATTGGCGGCCTTCGGCGCCCGGCCCGAGCCGTTATAGGCCGTAATCTTGCCCTCGCCGCGTGGCTGGATCAGCGCGAAGCAGTCGCCGCCGATGCCGGTCGATTGCGGCTCGATCACCCCGAGCAGCAGGCTGCCCGCGACCGCCGCGTCCGAGGCAGTGCCACCCTCGCGCAGCACCTCGACGACCGCGAGCGCGGCCAGCGGGTGCGAGGTCGCCACCATCGCGTTCTGGGCGTGGACCGTGGACCTGCCGGGGAAATGGAAGCTTCTCATTGGCTGTTCTGCTCTCTTGCCGCGGGCACGCGTAGGTCGCGCCCTCTCGAAAATCCGGGTTTACATGGCACATCCGGACCCTGCGGGGCAATGCTGGCATACCACGGAAATGGCTGCCATCCGCTGCGCGAATGGGGCGCATTTCTGCGGGTTTTCCGGGCGGCTGCCGCCTGCTAAACGAACCGCCATGACTTCTGAGAACACCGCGTACAAGGTCGCCGCCTTCTACCAGTTCGCGCGGCTCGCAGATTACCGCGAGCTGCGTGAGCCGCTGGGCGCGTTCTGCGCCGGCCTCGGCATCAAGGGCAGCGTGCTGCTGGCGCGGGAAGGCATCAACGGCACGGTCGCCGGCTCCGCGGAGGCGATCGATGCCTTCGCGCATGAACTCGCCCACGGCGACATGTTCGGCGGACGGCTCGACAATCTTGAACTGAAATTCTCGACCAGCGAGGCGATGCCGTTCGGCCGGCTCAAGGTGCGGCTGAAGAAGGAGATCGTCACGCTCGGCGACGCCGCCGCCGACCCGACGCGGCAGGTCGGCACCTACGTCGATGCCGCAGAATGGAATGCGCTGATCGCCGAGCCGGATACGCTGGTGCTCGACACCCGCAACGCCTTCGAGGTGGCGATGGGTACGTTCGAAGGCGCCGTCGATCCCGGCATCAGGAGTTTTGGCGAGTTCAAGGACTTTGCCGCGCAGCAGCTCGATCCGGCAAAGCATCGCAGGATCGCGATGTTCTGCACCGGTGGCATCCGCTGCGAGAAGGCGAGCGCGCATCTGCTCGCGCGCGGCTTCGCCGAGGTCTATCACCTCAAGGGCGGTATTCTCCGATATCTCGAGAATGTGCCGGAGCAGCAAAGCCGCTGGCGCGGCGAATGCTTCGTATTCGACGAGCGCGTCGCGCTCGGCCATGGCTTGCGCGAGCGGCAGAAGGACGCCTCCGCCGATGAATGAAATCAAGACGCTCAGCGACCGCATCGACACGCTCGAAGCACGGCTCGCCTATCAGGACGACACTATCGAGCAGCTCAACCAGACCATCACGGCGCAGTGGAAACAGATCGATGCGCTGACACGGCAGATGGCAGCGCTGAACGAGCGTCTCCTGGAGGCCGAAGCCAACGCGCCCGGCCCCGCCAACGAACGCCCGCCGCACTACTGACGCGCCTGCTTTAGGTCTTTTGTTTGAGCATGATCTGTTCGGAAAACCGCTTCACACTTTTCCGGATCATGCTCTACTGCCCTGAAGCCATCGGCAGCAGGTTGAAGACCTCGACCGACATCACCAGCCGGTCGCGCCCGTCCTGCTTGGCGCCATAGAGCGCGCGATCGGCGGCCTCGACGAGCGTTCCCGGCCCACCGGTTCGCTCCAGCCACGGGCGGCAGGCGGCGCCGCCGATCGAGGCAGTGACGCAGCCAGCGGATTCATTGGAGCCATGTACGAGCCCCGCGGCACGGATCGCCTGGCGGATCCGCTCGCCGAGCCTGGCGCAGCCGGCCGCATCGATGTTCGGCAGCAGCACGGCAAATTCTTCGCCGCCGTAGCGCGCAGCGAGGTCGCTGACGCGCTGGGTCTCCGCTGCGATGATTTTCGCGACGGTGCGCAGGCACGCATCGCCCGCGGGATGGCCGTACTGATCGTTGTAGGCCTTGAAGTGATCGACATCGATCATCAACAGGCCAAGGCTCGAGCGATCGCGATAGGCCCTCGCCCATTCTTCCTTCAGCCGCTCGTCGAAGCAGCGGCGGTTGGCGAGCCCGGTGAGGCTGTCCTCGATCGCGAGTGCCTCCAAGCGCTCTTCCAACTCCTTCTGCTCCGTGACGTCGCGGGAGATAGCTACCGCACCGTCAATGCTGCCGTCGGCTCTGCGCGTGGCGCGCAGGGTCGATTCGATCCAGATATCGCCCTTCTCGCTGTGACGGGTGCGATAAACTGTGCGAGCCTCGTCGATCTCGCCCTGCTTGAGCCGATCAATGATCGCCTGAGCGGCCGGCAGATCGGCCGGGTTGATTCCGGCAAGTGCCGAATGCCCAACCAGCTGGTTCGGTCGCCAGCCGACCACGCGCCGGGATGACGGCGAGGCGTATCGGATGCGATCGTCGATGCCGATCCGCGTCACCATATCGCTCGATCCCTCTGCGATCAGGCGGAAGTTGGATTCACTGGCCGCAAGCGCCGCCGCCATGCGCTGGCCGCGCTGCAACTGCCGGACAAGCACCGCACCGATGATCGCAATCAGCATCACCAGCGCGAGCACGTACAGCATCCGCGAGATGGCCGCCGCCCGCCAGGGCGCCAGCAATTCCTGGCGATCGACGGTCGCGATCAGGAGAAGCGGAAAGCGCCCGCTGCGCTTATAGAAGCTGACGCGATCCACGCCGTCCAGCATCGACTTGAACTGATAGGCTCCGCTCGGCTGCAGCTTCGATTCGCGAAACAGCACCCCATCGGCCACGCTGCGTCCGACGAACTTGTCATTGCTGGGATCGCGCGCGATGATGATACCATCGCCATGCACCAGCGTGATGGAGCTGTTTCGACCGATCAGGAACTGCTGGTAGAAATGCGACAGATAGTTCGCACTGATGGTCGCGAGCACGACGCCGCCAAAGCTGCCGTCGAGCTTGTTGAAGCGGCGCGACAGGGTGATCACCCACTCACCGTCGACCAGGCTCTTGATCGGCCGGCCGACATAGGGCTCCCGCTTCGGCGAGAACTGGTGATGCCTGAAGAACTCGTCGTCGCTGAGCGTGGAAGTGACGGCGCCGGCGGACGTCAGCCAATTGCCCTTGTCGTCGATGATAGCGAGGCTGTGAATGCGCTCGATCGCCTTCTTGCGGATTTCGAGGAGGTTGCGCAGTTTCGCGATCGTGGCTGCATCGGTCCCGTCCATCTCCAATCGGCTGACGACGCCAACGACGCCGGAATCGAGCAGGTCGAGGCTGTCCTCGGCGTGCTGGGTCAGCGATCGCGCGAGGTTCGCCATTTCCGTCTCGGTGCCGCGCAGCAAGGCCTCGCGCGAGCTCCATTCACGCCAGCCGCTGATGCCGAGGATGGCCGTGCAGGTGAGCACGACGAATGCCGCCGCCCGCAACGGCAGGCGGCTCAAGCCGGCTCTATAGCTCATGACGTTCATGCGAACAGGATTCTCCGATGCCCGGAAAATCCGCTGCTTCTGTTATCGAAACCTGAAAAGCACGGCGCAATTCGCCTCAAACTGCGCCGATTTACGTAGTCCTACGGTGCTCGCGATCGTCTGATCGCTAACGGCAGGTTAGCGCGTCGAAGGGGAATCTGCCCTCGCGGGGCCTCAGCTGAAGATCGCCTTAACCTTGTCCCATAGCGAGGGACTGTCCGCCTCCGCATCGGCCTTCGATGGCGTCGGCTGGGCGGCGCTCACGGGATCAGAGGCCGGGAAGGTGTCGACCAAGCCGGCATCGAGCCTGGCATGGGTCTCGCGATCGGCGGCGAGCGCCTCGCGCAGATCGTCGGCGTGCTTGTCGTGGGGCGCAGGGTTGAATTTCTCAGCCAT
The DNA here is from genome assembly GCF_059803455.1 of Bradyrhizobium sp. UFLA05-108. Lineage (NCBI taxonomy): Bacteria > Pseudomonadati > Pseudomonadota > Alphaproteobacteria > Hyphomicrobiales > Nitrobacteraceae > Bradyrhizobium > Bradyrhizobium sp. UFLA05-108. The sequence goes on from NZ_JBANAZ010000065.1 coordinate 40,957, forward strand.
GATCTCCTCCATTGGCCGGTCAACGTCGCCGCCTGCCGCGTAGTTCCGCTGTTCCGCTTGGCCCGGCGGGAGCGGCGGTGTATCAGGAACCGCAACATGTCCCGGGGATCATTCGTGCCACGCTCCTCCGCAAAGCCTTTTATCGACGTGCTCTCAGGCCAGCGGCAGACCATTCCGCCGGCCTGGATGATGCGGCAGGCCGGTCGCTATCTGCCCGAATATCGCGAAGTACGCGCCAAGGCTGGTGGCTTCCTCGATCTCTGCTTTACGCCGGAACTCGCCGCCGAGGTGACGATGCAGCCGATCCGCCGCTTCGGCTTCGATGCGGCGATCATCTTCTCCGACATTCTGGTGATCCCCTATGCGCTCGGCCGTTCCGTGCGCTTCGAGGTCGGCGAGGGGCCGCGGCTGGAACCGCTGGATGATCCCGACAAGGTCCGCACGCTGTCGCCGCGCGCCGATTTCGGCAAGCTCGAGCCGGTGTTCGAGGCGCTGCGGATCGTGCGGCGCGCCCTCGATCCGAAGACCGCGCTGATCGGCTTCTGCGGCGCGCCCTGGACGGTCGCGACCTACATGGTTGCGGGCCAGGGCACGCCGGACCAGGCGCCGGCGCGGATGATGGCTTACCGGCATCCGGAGGCGTTCGGAAAAATCATCGACAGGCTGGTCGACAACTCCGTCGACTATCTGCTTGGGCAGCTCGCCGCCGGCGCAGATGTGCTCCAGATTTTCGACACCTGGGCGGGCGTCTTGCCGCCGGCAGAGTTCGCGCGCTGGTCGGTCGAGCCGACGCGGCGCATCGTCGATGGCGTTCGGGCCAAGGTGCCGGATGCGAAGATCATCGGCTTTCCCCGCGGCGCCGGTGCGCTGCTGCCCGGTTATGTGGAGGCGACCGGCGTCAATGCGGTCAGCATCGACTGGACGGCGGAGCCGACCTTCATCCGCGAGCGCGTGCAGTCACGTGTCGCCGTCCAGGGCAATCTCGATCCGCTGGTGCTGATCACCGGCGGCGATGCCCTGAACCGCGCCATCGACGAGGTGCTGGCGAATTTCGCCAAGGGGCGGCTGATCTTCAATCTCGGCCACGGCATCCAGCCGGAGACGCCGATCGCCCATGTCGAGCAGATGCTGAAGCGCGTGCGCGGCTGACGCGTCACAAAAAACTCGAAAACAACCCCATGCAAAGTAGAACGGCACCCCGCCGGGCGTCCCCGGCTGCGCCCAAGGCATTTGACGCGTCGGGCAAATCAGGAGCGCGGAGGCTTACCGCGGCCTGCTGCGCTCGATGATCTCAGCCGCGCCCTTGGCCAAGAGATCGAGCCCGACCGCGCGGCCAAGCTCGCGCGGGCGGTTCGCGGGGCCTGCGCGCGAAGCTTCGATGATGGTGTTGCCGGAGAGATCGAGCACCGATGCGGTCAGCGACATCTGGTCGCCATCGATCGTCGAGAACCCCGCCACCGGCGAATTGCAGTGGCCGTTAAGCACCCACAGCACCTCGCGTTCGGCATCAGCGCAGGCATGCGCGGCGGGATCGTCGATCGACGCGAGGATACGGCGCGTCTGCCAGTCCTGCGCGGCACATTCCACGGCGACGATGCCCTGCCCCGCCGCAGGCAACATCTCCGTTGCCGAGAATTCGTAGGCAATCCGGCTCGCAAGGCCGACGCGGTCAAGCCCCGAGCGCGCCATGATCAGCGCATCGGCAGGACCGACTGCGCCGCCATCGGGCAGCCGCTGCAACTCACGGTTATCGAGCTTGCGCACGCGGGTGTCGGCGGCGCCGCGGAAGTGGATCACCTCGGCCTGCGGGAACAGCCGCCGCGCATAGGCCGCGCGCCGCACCGCATTGGTGCCGATCTTGAAACCCTTGCCGCGCGACTGCCTGAACGCATCGAGCGAAACACCGTCGCGCAGCACCAGCGCATCGCTGGACGGATCGCGCGACAGCGTGGCGCCGATCACGAGGCCAGGGGTGTCCTCGTTGCCCGGCATGTCCTTGAGCGAATGCATCGCCGCCTGCAACTCGCCTGACAGCACCGCCGCGCGGATCTGTGCGACGAAGGCGCCGCCCTTGCCGCCATGGGGCAACAGCTTGCTGGTCTGGTCGAGATCGCCCGTGGTGTCGAACTTGACGATCTCGACGTCGATCTCGGGCACGGCGGCGGTCAGGCGGCGCGCGATCTCTTCCGTCTGTGCCAGCGCCATCGCGCTCTTGCGCGTGCCGATCCGCAATCGAATAGCCAAGCCCAGTGCTCCCTCTAGAAGCGCGAATTACCGCGCATCCTCCAATATCATGTCGGAGGCCTTTTCGGCGATCATGATGATCGGCGCGTTGGTGTTGCCCGACACGAGATCAGGCATGATCGATCCGTCGACCACGCGCAAGCCCTCGATGCCCCTCACCTTGAGCCGCTGATCGACCACGGCGAGCGCATCATTGCCCATACGGCAGGTCGAGGTCGGATGATAGATGGTGCTGCCGCGCTGGCGGCAGAACTCCAGCAGCTCCGCATCGGTCGCGACCTTGGGCCCGGGATCGACCTCCTCCACCACAAAGGGCTTTAGCGCCGGCGCGTGCAATATCTTGCGCAGGATCTTCAGGCCCTCGACATTCGTGGTGCGGTCGGTCTCGGTCGACATGTAATTGATGCGGATTTCCGGCGGCACGGTCGGATCAGCACTCTTGATCCGCAAGCTGCCGCGGCTTTCCGGGCGGAGCTGGCACACCGAGGCAGTGAAGCCGGAAAAATCGTGCAGCTTCTCGCCCATCTTGTCGGTCGAGAACGGCAGGAAGTGCACCTGGATGTCGGGCGTCGCGAGCCGTGGACTGGTCTTGAAGAAGGCGGCCGCCGTGCCCGCCGCGATCGTCAGCCAGCCCTGGCGGAACAGTGCGTAGCGAACGCCCGTCAGCGTACGCCGGATCGGATGGTTGATCGCATCGTTGAGCGTGATCGGCTGCGAGCAGCGCATCACGATGCGGACCTGCATGTGATCCTGGAGATCGTGGCCGACGCCCGGCGCGTCGAGCACGACGTCGATGCCATGCTTGCGCAGCAGGTCGGCCGGGCCGACGCCGGAGAGCTGCAACAGTTGCGGCGAGTTGTAGGCGCCGCTCGAGACCAGCACTTCCTTGCGCGCCCGCGCGCGGTGCAAGACTGAAGCTTGGCGATATTCGACTCCGACGGCGCGCAGACCCTCGAACAGGATGCGCTGGCCCAGTGCCGAGGTTTCGATCTTGAGGTTGCCACGTTTCTTCGCGGGACCGAGATAGGCGACAGCCGTGGACGCGCGGCGGCCTTTTCGCGTGGTGGTCTGGAACAGGCCGACACCTTCCTGCGAGGCGCCGTTGAAATCTGGATTGTAGGGCAGGCCCGTCTCGACCCCTGCCTTGATGAAAGCTTTCGACAGGGGATCTGAGAGGATCAGATCGGAGACCGGCAACGGACCTCCGGTGCTGTGAAACCGATCGGCGCCACGCACCTGGTTCTCGGCCTTCTTGAAATAGGGCAGCACGTCGTCATAGCCCCAGCCGGCATTGCCGAGTTGACGCCAGCGGTCGTAATCCTCGTGCTGACCGCGGACGTACAACAACCCGTTGATCGAGCTCGAGCCGCCCAGCGTCTTGCCGCGCGGCTGGAACACCTGACGGCCATTGAGCTCGGGCTCCGGCTCGGTCTGGTACATCCAGTTGACGCTCTTCTCCTTGAACAGCCGGCCGTAGCCGAGCGGCACGTGGATCCAGATGTTGGAATCCTTCGGGCCGGCTTCGAGCAGCAGCACCGAATGCTTGCCGTTCGCCGACAATCGGTTGGCGAGCACGCAGCCGGCCGAGCCGGCGCCGACGATGACGTAGTCGAATTCGGGATCGTTTGAATGGGCGGATTGCTGCTGGGCGGTCATGCTTTTTCGAATTCTTATTGTTGTTGTCTGCGTTTCGGATCGAAGGTCCATAGCATACTCGTTGCCGCGGACGCAGCGCCTCGATCAGCGACGCCCGGGCATATTCCGCACCCGCCTTGGCGAGGTCGGCGCGCCCGGCGCAGGCCACCGCGGCCTCCGTCACCGCGCCCAGCGGCAATGGCGCCAGCGGCTCGATCGGCTGCCGTATGATCAGGCCCGCCTTCATCGCGCAATTGGCGCGGTGATATCGCACGCGGGAACCGAAGGACGCGGGCATTTATATCGATTTGTTACCGATATCGGCGGTTCCGTATGCACATCGTGCCGCAGCGCTACCGACGCGGGCGATAATTCATAGTTCGTCAAAGGTTTGCAGCGAATTCTCGGGCCAGAGCCGAATATGAACGGCCAATGCTGCGGGCTCTGGAATGCGGTCCCAACTGACGTCCTATCTGACCAAGCTGTTCGCCGGCGATCTCGCCGCGTTCGGCGGACCGGCAACCGACGACGCCGTCGCCGGCCACATCCGCGCGGAGCAGATGGCTCTCGTGCTCGGCTATTCCGTCGGCATCATGCTGGCCAATGCCTGCAATGCGGCCGTGCTTGCCATCGCGCTCTGGCATTCGCCGGACTGGAAATCCGCCGTAGCCTGGGCGGTTACGGTCGCGGGCGCTGCGATCCTGTTTGGCGTGCAATCCCACAGCGCGCGCCGGATCACGAAGCCGCAATTCGTATCCCGTCGCGCCATGCACCGCCTGGTGCGCAACGCGTTCATCCTCGGCTCCGCCTGGGGCATCGTGCCGATGGCGTTCTTCGCCAACGCCTCCACCGGCGGACAGCTCGTCATCACTTGTCTGTGCGCCGGAATGCTGGCCGGCGGCGCGCTCGCCTTCGCCACCATTCCGATTGCGGCCATCGCGTTCACGACTCCTCTCTTCCTCGGCATCGGCATCTGTCTCGGCAGCGGCGGCGATCCCGCCTATCTGCTGATGGCGGTCCTGGTCGTGGTCTACGGATCCGTGCTGCTGCGTGGCGTGTTCGTCAATTCCTTTACCTTCATGCGACGCGTGATGCGGCAGCTCGAAGCGGAACGGTCGGTTCGCCAGGATCCACTGACGCTCCTGCCAAACCGTGTCGCGTTCAACGAGACACTCGATGCCGCCTTGAAGCGACTGGCCCTGTCCGGGGAGGAGTTCGCCGTGCTGCTGCTCGACCTCGACCGCTTCAAGGAGGTGAACGACAAGCTCGGCCATCCGGCCGGCGACGAATTCCTGGTCCAGGTCGCCAGCCGCCTGCAACGCTGCACGCGGGCGGCCGAGCATGTCGCGCGCATCGGCGGCGACGAGTTCGCGCTGGTCATGACCAATCTCACCCGGGCCGAGGACGCCTTGGAAATCGCGGAGCGATTCGTCGCTGCCTTCGCCGAACCGTTCCTGATCGAGGGCCGCGAGATCATCGGCGGCACCAGCGTCGGCATCGTGCTGGCGCCGCGGGACGGCGATATGCAGCTTGACCTGCTCAAGCATGCCGACGCCGCGCTCTACCGCGCCAAGAAGGCCGGCCCCGGCACGATCTCATTCTTCGAGGCCGCCGACGACAAGTCGGCGCGCGACCGCAAGGCGCTGCAATCGGATCTGGAGCTCGCCGTCGCACGGGACGAGCTGTTCCTGGTCTTTCAGCCGTTCCTCAATCTCAGGGAGAACCGGATCACCGGCTTCGAGGCTCTTCTGCGCTGGAAGCATCCGGTGCGCGGACTGGTGCCGCCGAGCGAGTTCATTCCGATCGCCGAGGAAACCGGCCTCATTCACGAGATCGGCGAGTGGGTCATCCGGCGCGCCTGCGCAACGCTGGCACAGTGGCCCGACGATATCAGGGTCGCGGTGAATTTCTCCGCTGCGCAATTCCACAACACGGGCATTCTCCAGACCATCGTCCAGGCGCTGGCCGATGCCAACGTCACGCCTAGCCGACTGGAGATCGAGATCACCGAATCGATGCTGCTGTCGAAATACGGCTCGGCCGCATCGACCTTGAACGCGCTGCTGCAACTCGGCGTCACGGTGGCGCTTGACGATTTCGGCACCGGATTCTCGTCGCTGACCTATTTGCGCAAGCTGCCGTTCAGCCGCATCAAGATCGATCAGTCCTTCATCAGCGACATGCTGGCGCAGCCGGACTGCGCCGCGATCGTGAAGTCGGTGATCGCACTCGCGCGTGACTTGAACATCGGCGTGGTCGCCGAAGGCGTCGAGACGGCCGATCAGCTCGAATATCTGCGCCAGACCAATTGCGACGAAGTCCAGGGCTATCTCATCAGCCGCCCCGCCTCGGCCGAGCAGGTCTTTGCGCTGCTCGACCCGAAGAAACAGCGAGCGACCTACGCGGCGTAGGCCAACCTCTCGTTTTCAAATCTCACACGCCGTAGTCAGACAACCGCATGTGTGAAAGAGATCACATTTGTGGATTTGATATTCGGCTTACATTTATCTTTCCGAGAGCCTACTCTCGCCGGACAATCGCTGCCGCGCTCTCGGGAGATAGAGGGCAAGCCTGGGGAATGGTGCCATGCGCTATTTCTTTGAGGACTATGCGTTAGATACCGACCGGCGCGAGTTGCGGCGCGGGCCCGATGTCGTGCCTACGACGCCACAGGTTCTCGATCTGCTCGAGTATTTGATCCGCAGCAGGGATCGCGTCGTCAGCAAGGACGATCTCATAAACGCGATCTGGAACGGTCGGATCGTATCCGACTCGGCGCTGACGACCCGGTTGAACGCCGTCCGACGCGCGATCGGCGACTCCGGCGAGCAACAACGTCTTATCAAAACATTTCCACGAAAGGGTTTTCGTTTCATAGCCGCTGTACGCGATGAGGATCGGTGCCCGGGAACAGCAATGGTCTCCCTCGCAGAACCGGTAAAGCTCGCCGGTGCGGCCGGGAGCGCAACGGTTTCGGTCCCAGATCCCTCTGAAAAAGGAGTTGGCCAACGGCGATCCCATCATTGGCTGGGTCACCTCAGAGGTCGTTTGAAGCTCGTCGGCGGGGCGCTGGCGTCGGTTGCCACCATCGGCGCAATTGCCGGCGGCCTTATCGGCTATTGGAATGTCTGGAAGACGATCCGTACCGACGTAGTTCGGGAAGCTCAAACAATCCAAGGACAACCGACAGTCAGGCCCGAGATCGCGCCTCGTCTCTCGCTCGTCGTGTTGCCCTTCGCCAACCTCAACAACGATCCAGAGCAGGACCACCTTGCCGACGCCATCACGACAGATTTGACGACCGATCTCGCGCGAACGCCCGCCACTTTCGTTATTGGACGCGAGACTGCCTTTACCTACAAGAGCAAGTCAATCGATCTGAAGCAGCTCGGGACGGATCTCGGCATCCGCTGGGCCGTACACGGCGCGGTGAGACGCAACGGGGACCAGGTGCGGATCAACGTCACGCTAACCGACCTTCAGACCGCCCGCGACATCTGGTCAGATCGGTTCGACGGCGACCGAACGAACCTGGCCGTCTTGCAGGACAACATCACGGCACGGCTTCTCTGCATTGCGCACCTGCACCTCCGTCAATATGAAGAAGCCATCGAACAGTGCAGCCGCTCGTTGAATATCGGCGCGAACTTTCAAGCTTACGTAAGCTGATCTAGATCGCATCCGCCCGTTGCAGCGTGTCCACCGTGATGGTGCCCCGTGCCCGCGAGACGCAGGCGCAGATCTTCTGGTTCTCCTGCTTCTGATGGTCGCTGAAGAAGACGTCGCGATGGTCGATCTCGCCATCGACGTCTACGATGTCGATGGCGCAGAGACCGCATTCGCCGCGCTTGCAGTCGTACATCACCTCGTGGCCAGCGGCGTTGAGCACGTCCAGAATGGAGCGTTCGCGCGGGATTTCGAGCTCGACATCCGAGCCTTTCAGGCGAACGCGGAAGGCCTCCGTTGGCAACGTGCCGCTGGAGCCGAAGGTCTCGTAACGCAGATCGGAGAGCGGGCGCCCTGCACCCAGCCAGGCGTGGCGCGCGGCGTCCAGCATGCGCATCGGGCCGCAGAACAGGGCCAGCGCATCCGGCGGCAGCGAGGCGAACAGCGCGTCGAGATCGAGCCGCGCTCCCTCGTCGCTGGCCTGGACGACCAAACGGTCGCCGAGCAGCGCGGCGAGGTGGTCGAGATAGGCGGCGTCGTGACGCGAGCGCACCGCATAATGCAGCGTCACGTTTGCATCGCGCCGGACCAGCGCCTGCGCCGCCCCGACGATCGGCGTGATGCCGATGCCGCCGGCGACCAGGCAATAATGCTTGCGGCTCCAGTCGACCGACAGCAGCGATGATGGCCGGGTGATATCGAGCCGCGCGCCCGGCTGGAGCGACCACATGTAGCGCGAGCCGCCACGGGAATCCTCGGCACGGCGCACAGCGATTCTGAAGCCACGGGGATCGGCCTCGCCGACCAGCGAATAGGACCGCGTCTCCGGCTGGCCGTTGATGGTCACGGCGACGTTGATGTGGCTGCCGACCGGATAGGCGGCGCCGTCGAATTGATCCGGCCTGATCAAGAACTCCCGGATGCTGGGCGCAAGATCGCGCGTCTCGACCAGCGTCGCCGGAGTCCAGGTTTCGATGAATCGCATGGCACTCCCCTATTCGGTTGCGGACTTGATCAGCGCGAGCGCTGGCAGCAGGTCCAGATGCGTCCGGTTGCGCAGGGCAAGCCGCAGGTTTCGCACGGCGAGTCGCGCATGCTCGCGCATGATGGCTTCGGCGCGGGCCCCTTCCCGGTTCTCGATGGCGTCGATCGCGACGCGATGATGCTCCTGCCCGATGATCAAAATCTGCTGCGCCTCAGGCAGCGCCGATTGCGCCATCACGAAGCCGCTGGGCGAAGCGAACGGCAGCGCCGAGGCGCGGTCGATCTGCCGGATCAAGGGCGGACTGCGCGACAGCTCGGTGAGAAGCGCGTGGAAGCGTGCGTTCAGAGTGACATAGGACGAGAACGCATCGACCGATATCGGCACCTGGCTCAGCAACCGGTCGATCGCGGCGTGGCACTCCCTGAGCGGCTCGAGCTCGCGCGCCGAAACACCGCGCTCGGCGGCAAAGCGCGCGGCGAGCCCTTCCAGCGTGCCCCGCAGCTCGATGGAATCGAGGATGTCGCGCTCGGAAAAGGCCTTCACCATGAAGCCGCCGGAAGGGATCGCCTCCAGCAGCCCTTCCTCCTCCAGCCGGACCAGCGCCATGCGCACCGGCGTGCGCGAGGCGCCGGTGGTCTCGACCGCCTGGAGCTCGGAGATGCGCTCGCCGGGACGCAAACTGCCCGACAGGATCTGGTCGCGCAGCGCGAGCTGGGCCTTCACAGTCTGCGAGACGGAGCGATCGACCTCGCGCTCGGCCATGACCTACTCCGCGGCCTGGAGATGTTGCGGGCCGTTTTCCTTCGCGACCATCTTGTCGATCAGCCGCCGCGACCACATCGCGCCGGCGTCGATGTTGAGGTTGTAGAAGACGCGATCGGGGTTCTCGTCCATTGCGCGCTGCTGCGCTTCGAGGATCAGCTCATCCTCGCGGAAGATTCCGGAGACGCCATCGCGGATTTCGGTCGTGATCCGCTGATCACCCAGACGATAGTTGCGCGCGAAGGCCCAGAAGTAGTGGCAGGTCTTCTCGGTCTCGGGCGTGATGGTGTTGAGCACGAAGCCGTTGACGCCCTGCGAGCGATCGCCCTCCGGCGCGCCAGTCCCGGCCGGCGCCACGCCGACGTCGATGGCGACCGTGCACGGCGCCTCGAAGCGGATGATCTGCCAGCGGTCGACCGGGCCGGACTTGCCGAGCTGCTTGGCCCAGAACGGCGGCGACTCGATGTTCCGCATCCAGCGCGTCACCGTGACCGTCTTCTCGCCATGGGTGACATCGAACGGCGCTTCGGCCACCGCGTCATTGCCGATCGAGGAGCCGTGCACGAAGGTCTCGTGCGTGAGGTCCATGAGGTTGTCGACTACGAGGCGGTAGTCGCATTTCGCGTAGATGGTCTTGCCGTCGCCGGCCCATGCCGGATCGTCGTTCCAGTGCAAGTCCGGCACCAGCGCAGGGTCAGCCAACGCGGGATCGCCCATCCACAGCCAGATGAAGCGATGGCGCTCGACGGCGGGATAGGCACGGACGCAGGCCGACGGATTGATGGTCTCCTGCGAGGGCATGAAGGTGCAGCGGCCTTGTGCGTTGTATTTGAGGCCGTGATAGCCGCAGACGACGGTGTCGCCTTCCAGCCGCCCCTTCGAGAGCGGCACCAGGCGGTGCCAGCAGGCATCTTCCAGCGCCGTCACGGCGCCGTCGGCCTTCCGATACATCACGACGTGCTTGCCGCAGATCGTCCGCGGCAATAGCGCCTGCTTCACCTCGGCGTCCCAGGCGGCTGCGTACCAGGCATTCATCGGGAATGGTTTTGTCACGGTCTCTCTCCCACGGGCTTATGAATACGTTATGTATACAATAACAGATGGGTCCATGACATTGGAGGTTATTTGATACCTTCAAACCAATTTTTGTATACAGGGTTGCGAGGTCTGGTCGCCGGGGCGGTGTGTTAACCTCTCCCGCTTGCGGGAGAGGTCGGCGCGAAGCGCCGGGTGAGGGCTCTCTCCACCCCCGGATTTTCTCCGCAAACCTCAGACAATCCTGATGCGGAGACACCCTCACCCCAGCCCTCTCCCGCAAGCGGAGAGGGAGCAGGCCGTCGCCATGGAGGTCGAGAGGCTCGCCCTCTCAGAAGAATTACGCCCCGAAGACTTTCTTCAGGCCGGCCTGGGCTTCCTGCTGGATGCGGTGGAGGTGATCGGCGCTGCGGAAGCTCTCGGCGTAGATCTTGTATACATCCTCGGTGCCGGAGGGCCGCGCGGCGAACCAGCCGTAGTCGGTCTCGACCTTGATGCCGCCGAAGGGCTGGCCGTTGCCGGGCGCCTTACTCAGCGTGGCCCGGACGGGGTCGCCGGCGAGGTCTTTCAGGCCGAGCTGCTCGGGCGTCACCGACTTCAGCACGCCCTTCTGGGCCGAGGTGGCGGCGACGTCGATGCGCTCATAATGGGGCACGCCGAGCTCGGCGGTGAGATCGGCAAAGAGCTGGCTCGGGTCGCGGCCGGTCTTCGCCAGGATTTCGGCCGCGAGCAGGCCGAGGATGATGCCGTCCTTGTCTGTGGTCCACACCGTGCCGTCGCGCTTGAGGAACGAGGCCCCTGCACTCTCCTCGCCGCCGAATCCGAACGAGCCGGTGACGAGGCCATCGACGAACCATTTGAAGCCGACGGGGGTCTCGACCAGCTTGCGGCCGAGCTTCTTGGCGACGCGATCGATCACCGAGCTCGAGACCACGGTCTTGCCAATCGCGGCATCCCTGCCCCAGTGCGGCCGGTGCGCGAAGAGATAGGCGATCGCAGTCGCAAGATAATGGTTGGGATTCATCAGTCCGCCGGTCGGCGTCACGATACCATGGCGATCCGCATCGGTGTCGTTGGCAAAGGCGACGTCAAAGCGGTCCTTCATGTGGATCAGGCTCGCCATGGCGTAGGGCGAAGAGCAGTCCATGCGGATCTTGCCGTCCCAATCCACCGTCATGAACCGGAAGGTCGGATCGATCGCCTCGTTCACCACCGTCGCCTTCAGGCCGTAGCGCTCGATGATCGGTTGCCAGTAATGCACGGCAGCGCCGCCGAGCGGATCGATGCCGATGTTGACGCCGGCCGATTTGACCAGCGCGAGATCGACGACATTGCCGAGATCGGCAACGTAAGGCGTGACGAAATCGAAAGCGTGGACGGAGGACGATTTGCGCGCCTTCGCGTAATCCATCCGCGAGACGCCCTTCAGCCCATCGGCGAGCAAGGCGTTGGCGCGCTTCTCGACGACGCCAGTGACGTCGGTGTCGGCGGGACCGCCATGCGGCGGATTGTATTTGTAGCCGCCGTCCTCAGGGGGATTATGCGACGGCGTGATGACGACGCCGTCGGCGAGGCCACTCGTCCGGCCCCTATTATGGGACAGGATCGCATGCGAGATCACCGGCGTCGGCGTGTAGCCGCCGGCCTGGTCGACCATGACGTCGACGCCGTTGGCGGCGAACACCTCGATCGCACTGACGAGCGCGGGCTCGGCGAGCGCGTGGGTGTCGATGCCGATGAACAAGGGACCGGTCAGCCCCTTCTCGCGCCGGTAGTCGCAGATCGCCTGCGTCGTGGCGAGAATATGGCCCTCGTTGAACGAATTCTTCAGCGAGGTGCCACGATGGCCTGACGTTCCGAATGCCACCCGTTGAGCCGGATCGGCCGGATCCGGCTTGTTGGCGAAATAGGCCGTGACAAGCCTTGGAACATTGGCAAGCGCGCTCGGCGCAACCGGCTTACCCGCCGCGGGATCGACTTTTGCCACTGCAACTCCTCGCACCTTCAAACGACTGCCTCGAACACCATACCATCGGTCCGGCCGTCGCCAAGCCGATTACCGGACCGGCAAAAGCCACGCGCCAGCCAACGATCAGCCGACAACGCCCATCCACCACGGGACGATCCATCGGCAATCGTCCATGGGCGATCTCGTACTTTGGTGCCGGATGTCGGTTGATGCAGGACAAAGACGTTGCCGCGCCGCACCGGCAGGTTGTTTCCCGTTTGATCACTGAAGTGCCGGGAGTGCAGCACTTTCACCGGCAGGTCCCAAGGGGAGCAGACTCGAGATGATTGGACGTCAGATTTTTGCGCTGATGCTGGCAAGCCTCGCCTCGTCAGCTCTCGCCGCGGAGGGCGATCCGGCCGCCGGCAAGACCGTTTTCGCGCGAACCTGTGCAAACTGCCACGCGAGTGTGATCGGGGTGAACAAGGTTGGCCCAAGCCTCTGGAATGTCGTCGGCCGCAAGCCAGCCGTCGTCCCCGACTTCGCCTATTCGGAGGCGATGAAGGCCAACAAGGAGGTCTGGACACCGGGCGCCCTGGACACCTATCTCGCCGATCCCAGAGGCGACGTCCATGGCGTCAAGATGTTCTTCAAGGGGCTGCCGGACCCCACAGAGCGCAGCAACGTCATCGCCTACCTTCAGACGCTGAAGTAAGCGATTGAAGCTGGCCGGCCGCTGGCAAAACCGGTGAACGTCCGTTCGCCGGATCGTGCGGCTCTGCTATGGTCACGCGCGGTCACGGAGAATCATCCCGCCTATGGACTTCGCGCGCCGGCTTTTGCCCGTGCTCTGCCTGCTCGTCATCGCGGGCCTAGCCGCTCACGCGAATGCTGCCGAGTTCTACGCCGAGGATCTCCGCATCCCGATGGCGGCGGCCGGGCCGCAGGGGCTCGAGGCCTTCCTGGTGCGGCCCGCAGCGCCCAAGCGCTATCCGCTCGCGCTGCTGAGCCATGGCACACCGCGAGACTTCGACGACCGCGCGACCATGTCGGCGCACAAATATTACGTCATCGCGCTGGAGTTTGCCCGGCGCGGATTTGCCGCGCTGATCGTGCTGCGGCGCGGCTATGGCACCTCGCCGGGCGACCTGGTCGACAGCCTGGGCCCCTGCGCTCGTGCCGCCTATCTGCCGGCCACCGCCATTGCGGTTGCGGACCTGCGCGCTGCAATCGATGCGATGGCGCGGCGGAGCGACGTCACGACGACCGGCATGATCGCCGTCGGTCATTCCGCGGGTGGGCTTGCCACCGTGGCGCTGACCGCGCAGGCCCCACCAGGGCTCGTCGCCGCGGTCAGCTTTGCCGGCGGCCGCGGCTCCTCCAGCGACAATTTCGTCTGCAATGCGGATGACCTCGTGCAGGCCTTCGCGACCTTCGGCAAGACCTCGCGCCTGCCAATGCTGTGGGTCTATGCCGCAAACGATCTGTTCTTCGCGCCAGTGCTGGCGCATCGCTTCTACGATGCGTTCCGCAGCGCTGGCGGCAACGCGAAGTTCATCGATGCGCCCGCCTATGGCGATGACGGCCACTATCTCTATTCCACCGTGACGCGCCCACTTTGGACACCGCTGGTCGATGCCTTCTTGCGCGAGCGCGGGCTGGGCAGCAGCGAGACGTTGAGTCCGCCGGATCCGCTGCCGGCGCCCGGACAGCTCTCGGGCTCGGGCAAGGACGAGTTTGCGCGCTATCTCGCCAGCATCAATCCACACAAGGCGTTCGCGGTCGCACCCAGAGGCGCCTTCGGCTGGCGTTCCGGCCGCGCCACGACCGACGACGCGCAGCGCGATGCGCTCGCGGCCTGCGGCAAATGGGCAGCCGATTGCAGGCTTTATGCCGTCGACGACCGGCTCGCGGGCGGCCGGGCGGCATCCGCGCGTTGACGCACTAATCTTACTGAGTCAGAAATCCACGGACCAAGCTGGGTGAGAATCGCATATTGAAGGAGATTCAACGCGAGAT
>NZ_JBANAZ010000066.1:0-53566 GCF_059803455.1 Bradyrhizobium sp. UFLA05-108
CGCCCGGGCTGCTCCCGAGGGTGGTGGGTTTTTTGCGCGCACTTCTGCCCGCACACCCACTGCCGGCGGCGCGACAGAGACTGGATCAATCCCCGCTAGGCGTGAGCACCCTGGTCGGCCAAGTCGCCAACAGGCGCGTCTTCGAATGATTGGGCGAACGCTCCCTTATTCGGAAATGCCTGCTAAGCAGTTGATATCACTACAGGTGAATTCGGCCGTTTTTTCTAAACGCGGCTTGAAATCGTTGAATAATCAATCTGATTTTGATTCCGCCATTCGGAGGTTCGATCCCTCCCGCCCCAGCCAGCACTAAGCTGCTGAGTTCGTTAGGTAAGCGGTCTATTTCCGCCAAATTGTTGGGTGCGTTTGGAAATGGAGCTTGGCAAGCTCGGTCCAAAATCGAACTAAGCGACCTCGCGCATCAAATCCACCATGTTGGCTTATCTCCGTTGCTTTCATCCAACATACACCGCGCGAGCTACTCGGGCAGGTCTGTTACGCCCTCATCGAAGAATAGGATATTACGGCGAACAAATCGGATCACCAGTCGAAATGATGCAATCGTGCGCAATGGGCGCCGTGCTTCAGTTCGCCCAGCGGATAAGCTCGGGGGGCGAGTGGCTCCCCCGCTACCAAAGCTCCGATTTTGCACGCCAAACTACGATTTCGTACGATTTGCTCTCGAGTCAGGCGCGGGTCTGAACTTTACGCCACGGATGATTCTGTCGGTGCTCATGCGCCCATCGGCATAGGCTGCCTTCGATGACATCCGTGCTAGTCGCGGTGTCGCAGCGCATTTACCAACAGGTCGAACGCTGCCGATGATTGTCGGCTCAGCGGGTAATAGAGATGGTACCCCGACCAAGGGACGCACCAATCTTCAAGCACTCTCGTGAGATTTCCCTTTAAGATGTGGGGCAGTGCGACGTCCTCAGGCACGTAAGCAACGCCGAAGCCAGCCACCGCCGCGTCGCCCACTTCGAAGATGCTATTGAAGACCAGTTGGCCCTCGACGCGCACCTTCACTTCATGCCCATTGTTTTCGAGTTCCCATGCGTACAGCCCGCCATAGGTAGGAAGCCGAAGATTTATACATTTGTGGTCGACAAGATCACCAGGGACCACCGGTGCGGGATGATTTGCGAAGTATGACGGTGAGCCGACGACCGCAAAGCGAACGTCGGGGCTGATGCGGACAGCAATCATATCCTTCGCGACCTGTTCACCGAGACGCACACCGGCGTCGTAGCGCTCGTCGACGATGTCGACGTTTCGGTTGTCCAGCGCAATCTCTACGTTGATGTCCGGATACTTTGCCAGAAGCTTTGCCAGCTTTGGCCAGAGAAAGGATCGAACCGGATGGTCGCCCGCAGTGATCCGGATGATTCCGGCGGGTCTATCCTGGTGTTCGCTCAAGTTCGCGAGCTCCGTTTCCAATTCGTCGAGTCGGGGAGCAACCGTTCGCAGCAGGCGTTCCCCGGCTTCCGTTGGATTGACGCCTCTGGTGTTGCGGGCTAGGAGCCGAACCCCAAGGCGTCCTTCGAGTCCGCGGATCGTGTGACTGAGCGCAGATTGCGAGACGCCGAGCTTCGCCGCGGCCCTCGTGAAACTGCGTTCGCGACCGACTGTCTTAAAGGCCCTCAGATCGTCCAAGTAGCCTCGTTGCATGACCGCCTCAGAACTCGCCAGGCCGTTGAAGAAGACGGGGCGCCATGGGCGGCGCGCCGTCGGGGTTAACCCATGTCGCCGAATTTGAGTTTCGACAAAGGCAGACTTCGGACGCGCTGGCCAGTGAGGGCGGCGATTGCGTTCGCCACTGCCGGCGGCACGCCAGGCAAACCGGGCTCTCCGATGCCACCCATGGGAGCGCCGCTTTCGACGATGCGCACATGCACGCGCGGCATGCGGTCGGGCGGAAGGATGGGATAGGCATCAAAGTTGCGCGCCTGCGGCACGCCCTTGGCATAGACCACTTCTTCCAATAGCGCCGATGAGAGGCCAAGTGCGACGGCCGAGTTGACCTGCGCCTCGATGATGGCGGGATTGACGATCCGGCCGGGATCGATGGCCACCCAAACATCATGCACCGTGACCGCACCGCCCTTGAGCGAAACCTCCGCGATGGTGGCAACCTCGCTGCCAAAAGGCGAGGCCATGGCAACACCGCGCGCACGTTTGCTGCCATCCGTTGCGGCGAAAGGACCGCGCTTCCATCCGCCCGAGAGTTCACCGACGGCTTCAAGGAGCCGCTTGTGCCGCGGCTTCTCCGCGAGCAAGCGGAGCCGGAGCTGATACGGATCTTGCTGACCCGCATCGGCAAGCTCATCGAAGAACGTCTCGTAGAAGAAATCGTTCATGGAGTGGCCAACGGAGCGCCAGAAGCCGATCATGGCCGGATCATCCACGACGACGTGAGCAATCCGGCGGTTCGGGATGGCATAGGGTTTCTCGGCGATGCCCTCGACCGCAGAACGATCCGCAGCATCAGGTTTGCGGCCGAACCAGCGGCCTACTGGGCCTTCGCCGACAGCCTCCGCTTCAAGTGCTACGGGCAGCCCGCTCGCATCAAGGCCGCCCCGGAAACGCACAAAACCCATCGGCCGCAGCGCGTCGCGCAGGAATTCTTCCTCCCGGCTCCAGATGACCTTGATCGGTCTGCCGGCCGCCTTGGACAGCAGAATGGCCTGGGTAGAGGGGCTGGCCGCCTCGTAGAGAAAATGCCGGCCGAAGAAGCCGCCCAGCATCGGCGAATGGATTTTCACCTTCTCGGGCGCAAGACTGGCAAATTTCGCGATAGATGCCTGGAATAGTTCCGGCGCCTGGTTGGGAAACCAGAGTTCAAGCGTGCCGTCGTCGTTCCATCGGGCAAGTGCCGAGGGCGGCTCCAATTGGCCATGTGCCAAATAGGGCGCATCATATGTGGCCGAAATCACCCGCGCTGCGCCGCTCAGAGCCGCGGACGCATCACCTGCGGTTTCCGCGGAAATGCCAGGCCCTGGAGTGGCAGCAAGCAAGGCTTTCCGTCCCTCTGACGAGAATTCCGCGGGCATCGAGCGCCGTGTGCCCGAGGGCGACTCTGTCCAAGTCACCTGAAGTGTCTCGACGGCGCGCCGAGCATGCCACCACCGCTCAGCAAGCACGGCGACCGCGCCCGGCAGCCGGTGAATGGAATGCACCCCAGGCATCGCATTCACCTCCGCCTCGTTAGCGAAGGCGGCAGGCTCGAGCCCAAGGCGCGGCGCATGCTGGACTGCGCCATGCAGCATACCGTCGACTTTCACGTCGATGCCATAGGTGACCTTGCCGGTGGACTTGTCGCGCACGTCGATGCGCGCGACCGGCTTGCTGATCCAGCGGAAATCCTTCTCCGCTCGAAGCGTAACGTTTTGAGGCACCGGCAATGCGGCGGCGTCACTCGCCAGTGCGCCGTATGCGATCGTGCGGTTGGAAGCCGTGTGGCGCACGCGCCCCGGCTCGGTGGAGAGGCTCGCGAGTGGGACGCGAAGGCGTGCGGCCGCAGCCTGCAGCAGCATCTGTCGCGCCGATGCGCCAACCCGGCGCATCGTTTCATAGCTCGATCGCACCGAAAAACTCCCGCCGGTGAATCGGTTGCCGTTCACGAGCAGATAGTCGGCCCCGGGTGGCGCGCATTCCACGGTGAAGGTGGCGGGATCGGCATCGAGCTCCTCGCCGACGATCTGCGCCAATGCGGTGGAGACACCCTGGCCCCCTTCCACGAAGGGACTGCGCAACAAGACGGTGCTGTCGGCGCGAATCTCCAGGAAGGCTGACACGCGCGGAGCCGCTTTTGCCGCAGCGGCGGCGTTCTGCGCCACCGCCTTGGTGCCGGGCAGTGCCACGCCAAGTACCAGCGCGCCGACCGAGGCACGGAGGAAGCCGCGCCGGGAGAGATTCATCGGCCTGCCGACATCCGCCATAGGTCGGAAATCATGATGCATGCTGCTCATGGCGTGCTCCTCAACCCTGCGCAACCTGGCGGACCGCGGCAGAGATCGCGTTGTAAGTGCCGCAGCGGCACAGATTGACCATTGCGGCCGCAATGTCCTGATCGCTGGGTTTGGGGGTCTGCTTCAAGAGGGCGGTGGCCGCCATCACCTGACCGGATTGGCAATAGCCGCATTGCGGCACCTGGTTGGCAACCCACGCGTCCACGACGCGGCGGCCGACTGCGTCGTCAGTGACGGCTTCGATGGTGGTGATGGATTGGCCCGCAACGCTGCTGATGGGCGTAATGCAGGATCGAGTGGCCTGACCATCGATCAGCACGGTGCAGGCGCCACACTGGGCAATGCCACAACCGTACTTCGTTCCGGTCATGCCGAGCTCGTCGCGGATCACCCAGAGAAGAGGCGTGTCGGCCTCCATCTTCACCTGGTGAGTCTTGCCGTTGATGGTCACTTCCATGAAACTGCTCCTCAAATTATCCTCTTGAGACGCGACGTTTGCGGGCCTTCAGCGCAGGACAAGACGCGCGGTGAGGAGCAATGTCTAACCCGGGCGCCAGCCCTGAATTAGATGGCCGAGTTCGCATGAACTTATGAGCCGATTTGATCAATCAGTCGAAGGGCTATCAGCCGCGGTAGCGCAGCGCATCCACCAGAAGAGAAAAGGCAGCCGACTGGTGCCGGCGGCTCGGATAGAAAAGGTGATAGCCCGAATAGGGTGGGCACCAATCCTCGAGAACCCGCTTGAGGCGGCCCTTTGTGAGATACGGTTTTGCCCAGCCCTCCGGCACGTAGGCAAGCCCCATTCCCGCCAGGGCGGCATTCAGGATCTGGGACGTCGTGTTGTAGGTCAGCTGGCCTTCGACGCGCACCCTCAGTTCGCGGCCGCCCCTCTCAAATTCCCAGGCGTAGAGCCCGCGATGGGTGGGCAGGCGCAACGTGATGCACTTGTGGCCGATCAAGTCCTGCGGTTTCTTCGGGAGTTGCCGGTTCTTGAAGTACGAGGGAGCGCCGACGACGGCCATTCGCATGTCAGGCGCAATGCGCACCGCGATCATGTCCCTTTCGACCTGCTCACCGCTTCTCACGCCGGCGTCAAAGCCTTGCGCGACGATATCTGTCAATCCGTAGTCGATAACGACCTCGACTTTGATGTCGGGATAGTTCGGTAGAAGTTTTGCCAGTTTCGGCAGCAGGATCGCATCTGCGGCATATTCGGTGGCCGTGATGCGAATCGTGCCCGCCGGCTTTTCGCGAAGCTCGCGGATGGCCGCAAGTTCGGACTCGATCTCCTCTAGCCGCGGAGCAGCCATTCGAAGCAGGCGTTGGCCCGTCTCCGTCGGCGCGACACTGCGCGTGGTGCGCGTCAGCAGCCGCACACCTAGGCGCGCCTCGAGTTCGCGGATGGTGTAGCTCAGTGCCGATTGTGACACACCGAGCTTGGCCGCTGCCCCTGTAAAACTACGCTCGCGCGCGACCGCCACAAACGCCAAGAGATCGTCTAGCTTCCCGCTCTGCATTTATCGAGCCTGTTTATAAGTCCATGCCGATTATAGCGGCTAGTCGCTGCCGTTGCGCGCGCTAAATCAGCGCGTGACGGCGTGCATCCCGGAACGGGGACCGCCATGACAGTGATGGAGAAGGCGCGACGAAAGCGTCGCGAGACCCGGTGACGACTGAAATTGCTTCCGAAAACCGCACGCTCTCATACCGACCGGCAGCTTGGGGGGCCGTACTTGCGCTGACGCTGTGCGTCTCGACGCTCATCGCGTCGGAATTCATGCCGGTCAGCATCCTGACCCCGATCGCTTCCGACCTCCATCTGACCGAAGGTGCGGCGGGCCAGGCGATCTCGGTTTCCGGCTTGTTCGCGGTCATAACCAGCCTCTGCATTGCGACGATCACCCGGGGGCTCGATCGTCGAGCGCTGCTGCTTGGACTGACCCTTCTGATGCTGTTGTCGGGCCTTCTGGTCGCCTTCGCGCACAATTTCGTCGTGCTCATGATGGGCCGTGCTCTGCTCGGCGTGGTCATCGGCGGTTTCTGGTCGATGTCGGCGGCGACGGTGATGCGGCTGGTGCCCGAGAATCAGGTGCCCCGCGCGCTCGCGACATTGAACGGGGGTAACGCGCTGGCTACCACCATCGCCGCGCCGCTGGGCAGCTTCCTCGGCCAGTACATCGGTTGGCGCGGCGCGTTCTTCCTGGTTGTGCCGCTTGCCGCGATCACCTTCGCCTGGCAATGGCTCACTCTGCCGTCCATGCTCTCCGACCGCGCCAATCGCCAGCCAAGCGCCCTGGGCGTCCTCGGCCGCCCGAATGTTCGCTTCGGAATGGCCTCGGTCGCGCTGCTGTTTGCGGGCCAATTCGCGCTTTTCACGTATCTGCGGCCGTTTCTGGAGAGCGTCACGCGCCTCGAAGTTTCCATGCTCTCGCTCGTGCTCCTCGCCATGGGGGGCGCGGGCATGGTCGGCACGTGGCTGATCGGCCACATGGTGTCGCGCAGCCTGTCGCTGACCTTGATCCTAGCGCCGGTGGCGCTCGCGGCGCTCGCATGCGGCCTGGTCGCGCTTGGAACGCTCGCCGGGCCTACGGCGCTATTTCTGACGCTTTGGGGGATGATCGGAACGGGCACGCCTGTCGCCTGGTGGACGTGGGTCGCGCGCCGCTTTCCGGCTGACGCCGAAGCCGGTGGAGGGCTCATGGTCGCGGTCGTTCAACTCGCAATCACGCTTGGCGCAGCCGGTGGCGGCCTCCTGTTTGATGCCGCCGGTTATCGAGTGACGTTCCTGGCAAGCGCCGGCGTGCTGGTCGCTGGCGCACTGTTCGCCGGTTTGGACGCCCGTGCCGCTCGAGTAAGCGAGCGAAGTCGCTTCACGAGCGACTCTGCCGCGCAATCCGACGCCGGAATGCGGTGCGCGCAACGGCAACGCTCGGCTTAGCCCGAAGGAGAGATACCATGGATTATTCACATCTCGGCAGGACCGGCCTCAAGGTAAGCCGGCTTGCACTTGGCACCATGAACTTCGGCGAGTTGACCGACGAGACAACCAGCTTCTCGATCATGGACGAAGCCCTGAACGCCGGCATCAACTTCTTCGACACGGCCGACGTGTATGGTGGGCCCCAGTCGCCGGAGATGGCGAAGGGGTTTGGTATATCCGAGGAGATCATTGGCCGGTGGCTGGCGCAAGGCGGTCGCCGCGAGAAAATTGTGCTGGCGACCAAGGTGTACCAGCCGATGGAGACTGGTCCGAACGACCGCCGTCTTTCAGCCTACCACATTCGACGCGCGTGCGAGGCGAGCCTGAAGCGGCTGCAGACCGATCACATCGACCTCTACCAGATGCACCACATCGACCGTGCGACCCCGTGGGAGGAGATCTGGCAGGCGATGGGGCAACTCGTCCGTGAAGGCAAGATCACCTATGTCGGCAGCAGCAACTTTGCGGGTTGGGATATCGCCACTGCTCAATGCGCGGCTGCCTCGCGCAACCTACTTGGTCTTGCTTCCGAGCAGAGCCTCTACAATCTCTCTCAGCGGACCATCGAATTGGAGGTGATCCCGGCGGTGCGGCACTTCGGTGTCGGCCTCATTCCTTGGAGCCCGATCGGCATGGGCATTCTAGGCGGTGTGCTGCGCAAGATAGCCGACGGTCGCCGGGCTTCGCCTCTGCTCCAGGCGCGCATCGATCAAATGCGTCCTCGATTGGAGGCCTACGAGGCTCTGTGCGGCGAGCTTGGCGAAACGCCCTCGGAGGTCGCGCTGGCCTGGGTGCTGCACAATCCGGTCGTCACCGCCGCGATCAGTGGACCGCGTACTGTGGAGCAACTTCGTCAGAATCTGAGTGCGCCTTCGCTGAAGCTCGGAGAAGAGACACTGGCTAGGCTGGACGAGATCTGGCCGGGACCGGGCGGCGAGGCCCCGGCTGCTTATGCCTGGTAGAGGCGGCTCAGTCATGGCCGTGGGCATCGAGCAGGGAAAGATCTCGGCAGTGGCGCCGATACTGCTGCCGATCATGGGTGTAGTGTTCGTCGCCTTCCTCATCATAGGCATTGCCATGCCGGTTCTTCCGCTCCATGTACACGATGCTCTGGAGCAAAGCACGTTTGTGGTTGGTCTGGTCGCCGGCAGCCAGTTCGCAGCCTCGTTGGTCTCGCGCCCCTGGGCTGGTCACTACTCGGATACGCGTGGAGCGAAGCGCGCAGTGATCGCGGGTTTACTGGCAGCCTCGGCAGCCGGATTATTGTACGCGCTGTCGCTTGGTTTCAGCGGCTCCCCCACTATTTCGGTTGCCATTCTTCTTCTGGGGCGCGGCGTGCTCGGCGGCGCCGAGAGCTTCATCATCACGGCTGCGGTCAGTTGGGGACTGGCGCTCGTCGATACCCGAAACACGGGCAAGGTCATCGCGTGGGTAGGCTCGGCGATGTTCGCGGCTATCGCCGTTGGGGCGCCGGCAGGATCGGCCCTCTACGACGCTTACGGTTTCGTTGCCGTAGCTGTCGCCACCACGGCAGCTCCGCTGGCCACGTTGCTCCTCGTTGTGCCCCGTCCGACGGTCGCGCCCGTCCAGCACGCCCGCTTCTCTTTCGCTCAAGTTCTAGGCGCTGTGTGGGTGCCCGGGCTGGGCTCCGCACTTGGCAGCGTGGGCTTCGGTGCGGTGACCACGTTCGTCGCGTTGCTATTCGCCAGCCGCGGCTGGGCGAACGGGTGGCTTGCCTATTCGGCTTATGCCGGCGCCTTCATCTTGGCTTGCGTTTTTTTCAGTCACTTGGCAGACGCAATCGGTGGGGCGAAGGTCGCGTTGTTCTGTGCATTGATCGAAGCGCTTGGCCAATCCCTGATCTGGCTGGCGGCTCGCCCTGAGATGGCGCTCGCCGGAGCCGCGCTGACGGGGTTCGGCTTCTCGCTGGTGTACCCGGGCTTCGGCGTCGAAGCGGTACACCGCGTGCCAGCACACAATCGAGGCCTGGCCATGGGAGCCTATACGGCTTTTCTGGATCTTGCCCAGGGTGTCGCAAGTCCGGCGCTTGGTCTGGTCGCGGCTGGGGCGGCGTTGAATGCCGTGTTCCTCACCAGCTCCGGCATGGTTCTATGTGCCGCGGTGGTCGCGGTCTGGCTGATGGCACACCCGACTGCAGACCGTTCAACTGCGAGACTTACGAAGGGAGACAGTGAATGCCCCACGTGATCGTGAAGATGCAACCCGGGAGATCGGAGAAGCTAAAGAGCGCCCTCGCCGAGGCGGTGACGCGGGCGGTCGTCGATACGCTGAAGATCGGCGATGAATCGGTATCGGTCGGCATCGAGGATGTTCAGTCGCAGGATTGGACCCGACAAGTCTACGAACCCGACATCCTCGCAAAACCCGATACCATCTATAAGAAGCCCGGATACGACCCCCGTTGACCTTGACAAGCCCATCGAAGGGCAGTGCGGACGACTTTGCCGCCGGCCTTCACCGGTTACCTCGTCGTCGCTTCGTCGCCGCGTTGACGGCGAGCGTCCTTGTGCTGCACGCAGCCTTCGCTCAGGCTGGCGCGAATGACCCACAAAACGGAGGAACGGCGCTGATGCGGATCCGTTGTCGCTTCGAACAACAGGTCTTCACGGTGACGCTGCTGGAGAATCCGACAGCTCGGGAGTTCGCAGCGATGCTACCTCTTGATCTCGCTATCGAGGATTTTTCGAACAACGAGAAGATCGCGTATTTGCCGCGCAGATTGGCAGAGCAGGGCGGCGGCGGTTCTTTCTCCAAGGAAGCTGCTGGCGACCTTTGTTACTACGTGCCGTGGGGCAATCTCGCTTTCTTTCACGGCGATTACAGATACTCGAGCGGTTCGATCAGGCTCGGCCGCCTGGACGGCGGTCCGCAGCCGCTACTCACGCGTGGCAAGTTCCAGCTGCGCATCGAGCATCTTTCAGCAGGTTAAGGCGACGAGGAGTAGCCATGTTTGCGACAGTCATGTACGGCGCCCGCGATGTCCGCTTCGAAAAGGTGGATGATCCCGAGATCATGAAACCGACCGATGCGATCATCAAATTGTCGGCGACTTGCATCTGCGGATCCGACCTATGGCCTTATCGCGGTTTGCAGCCGACCGATGCGCCTGCCTATATGGGTCACGAATACTGCGGCGTCGTCATCGAAGTCGGCAGCGAGGTCAGGACCGTTCGCCCCGGTCAATTCGTCGTCGGCTCTTTCTGCCTCTCCGACAACACGTGTCCGCACTGCAAATTCGGCTTCCATTCATCTTGCGTGCAGCGCGAATTCATGACGGGCGCTCAAGCGCCTTATGCGCGCGTTCCGCTGGCCGACGGAACGCTCGTCGGTTTGGCAGATATGCCTGGCGATGAACTCATTCCACACCTGCTGGCAACCTCGGATGTTCTGGGCACCGGTTGGTACGCTGCCGACGCAGCGGAAGTCCGGAAAGGTGGGACAGTCGCCGTTGTCGGTGACGGGGCGGTGGGATTGATGGGCGTGCTGGCGGCGAAAGAAATGGGCGCCGAACGCATCATCACGATGAGCCGGCACAAAAGCCGCCAAGAACTCGCCCGAGACTTCGGTGCCACGGACATCGTGGCCGAGCGTGGTGTGGCAGGCGCCGAGCGCGTGAAGGATCTGACCGGCGGCATCGGGGCTGATTCGGTTTTGGAGTGCGTGGGCACGCAAGAATCCATGACGCAGGCCATCGAGTCGGTACGGCCGGGCGGCTCCATCGGTTACGTTGGTGTCCCACACGGTGTGACCTTCGACGGTCAAGCCATGTTCTTTTCTCAACGGCGCATGTTGGGTGGCCCGGCGCCGGTCCGGCGGTTCTTGCCCGATCTGATGGACCGGGTCATGAAGGGAAGGATCCTTCCGGGCAAGGTTTTCGATCTGACGCTTCCGATCGCGGATGTCGCGGAAGGCTATCGCGCGATGGACGAGCGGCGCGCGATCAAGACCATGCTCAAGGTTTGAAGTCGACGATCACGGCGAGCGGAAAGGAAGACAGGATGCAAATCAAACGAAACGGCGAGCAGCCCTCTCAGAAGGGCCCTGAAGACTGGTTTATCGGCCGTGTGCGGATCGATCCGCTGCACACCGCTCCTGCTCCGGCGCGCGTCGCGGGTGCCTTGGTCACGTTTGAGCCCGGCGCCCGGACCGCGTGGCACACCCATCCGCTCGGTCAGACGCTGATCGTGACCTCCGGCTTTGGTTGGGTGCAGCGCGAGGGCGGACCGGTGGAGGAGATCCGGCCCGGCGACGTAATCTGGTTCGAGCCCGGCGAGAAACACTGGCACGGCGCCTCGCCCACAACGGCGATGAGTCACATCGCTATCCAGGAAGCGCTCAACGGCAGCCCGGTGGAATGGATGGAGAAGGTAAGCGAGGACCAGTATCGGAAGTGACGCGCGGCCCTGTCGAGTGCATCTGAAGCATCTGGAGGCAGCGTATGGCCATCGTATTCATCACTGGCAGCACGGACGGTCTCGGCCGGGCGGCGGCGCAATCGCTCCTTGATCAAGGTCACCGAGTAGTGCTGCACGCGCGATCGAGCGACCGCGCCGCAGCGCTCAGAGAACTCGCGTCGCGCGCTGAGGGAGTTGTGATCGGGGACCTGCAGAGCGGCACCGAGACGCGGAGCGTCGCGGATCAGGTCAACGCGATCGGGCGCATGGACGCGCGGTCATCCACAATGCCGGCATCTACATTGCCCCGAACCGCGGATCGACGCCCGAAGGACATCCCGTCGTTCTGGCTGTGAACACACTTGCTCCGTTCATGCTGACGGGCCTGATCGAGCGCCCCCGCCGATGGGTCTATCTCAGCAGCGGCCTTCACCGCGGAGGAGAAGGGTCTCTAGGCGACCTCGATTGGACGAAGCGCACCTGGAATCCGGCATGCGCCTATGCCGAAAGCAAGCTGCATGCTGTGGCGCTCGCTTTCCTCCTCGCCCGGCGGTGGCCGAAAGTCCGCAGCAACGCGGTCGATCCTGGCTGGGTGCGCACCCGGATGGGGGGTGCGAGCGCGCCGGTCGACATCGACACGGGGCAGCGCACGCAGAGCTGGCTCGCCGTCAGCACAGAACCCGCGGCCATGGTCAGCGGTCGCTACTGGCATCACCTCAAGCCGGAAGAGCCAGCGGCCGAAGCAACTGACGGGGCCTTCCAGAACGAGATGGTCGATCGCCTTCAAGAACTCACCGGCGTAGTGCTTCCCTGAAGGGGTGTCTCGGCGGGTGTGGGGAAAAGAGGTGCGCTCGCCGCTACCAACTCCCACGATGTCTATGGCATCCTGCGATTTGCTACCACTTCGCATCTGATGGTAGCTAGCACCAGACCCGAATCCGGGCGGATATCTGGCCGTCGATAGCTCTGGCTGAAGACCGAGGACCGTAGTACGAGGCGAGTCCGCCGAAGATCACCGTCCCGCGGTTATTAGTCGTTGGCTGCCCAAAGCGCCGCACAGAGGGCTTCAGTCACTTGCTTCGTCTTTGCCTTGCCGCCGAGATCGGGCGTGTGCAACTTTGGATCCATTGTCACGCGCTCTACGGCCCTTATCAGGCGGTCGGCTGCGGGCTTTTCGCCGAGGTGCTCTAGCATCATGGCCGCCGTCCAGAAGGTCGCGACCGGGTTGGCAATGCCCTTGCCGGTAATGTCAAACGCGGAGCCGTGGATCGGTTCAAACATCGAGGGCGCCTCGCGCTCGGGGTTGATGTTCGCGGTTGGCGCAATACCGAGAGAGCCAGCCAAGGCTGCGGCTAGATCTGAAAGGATATCAGCGTGGAGGTTGGTTGCCACGATCGTATCGAGGCTCTGCGGTTTCATCACCATGCGCATCGTCATGGCGTCCACTAGCATCTTGTCCCACGTCACGTCGGGGAATTCCTCGGCGACCTCCGTCGCGACCTCATCCCACATAACCATTGCGTGCCTTTGTGCGTTCGATTTGGTGACGACTGTCAGCAGCTTGCGAGGACGCGATTGCGCCAACTTGAAAGCGTACCGAATGATTCGTTGCACGCCTGGCCGCGTCATCACCGAAACATCCTGCGCAACTTCCATCGGAAGGCCCCTGTGTACACGGCCACCGACCCCGGAGTATTCGCCTTCCGAATTCTCGCGAACGATGACCCAGTCCAGCTCAGGCCCCGACACATGTCGTAGTGGGCTGGTGATACCTGGCAAAATGCGGGTCGGCCGCACGTTTGCGTATTGATCGAGCGGCTGGCAGATCGCCAACCGGAGGCCCCATAGCGTGGTGTGATCGGGGATATCCGGGCGCCCACAGCGCCGAACAGGATGGCGTCAAACTTCCGAAGTTGGGCCGCGCCGCTTTCAGGCATCATGACACCGTGCCTCTTGTAATAGTCAGATCCCCAGTCGAATTCCGTGAAATTCAGCTGGAAGCCGCCATCCCGCTTGGCGCAAACCTTGAGCGCGTCAATCGCCGCGTCAACAACTTCAGGCCCGATACCGTCACCGGCTACTGCGGCGATGTTGTAGGTTTTCATAGTTTGTCTCTTGTTTGACTTGTCATTCCTCGAAGGGAACGTTGTTGGCTTCAATAACGCGCTTCCAGCGCGCGAGCTCGGTTTTCATCATGTTCGCTAGCTCCTGCGGATTGCGAATCTCGACATTGAACCCCAATGATTTTATTTGCTGTTGGAGGAGCGGATCGTCGGCCGCGTCGGCGAAACTTTTGTAGAGCTTCATAAGCCGGTTCGGATCTGTGTTTCGAGGAGCCAGGAATGCGTACCAGAGCTTTGCATCGACATTTGGAAGTCCAACATCCTTCATTGTGGGAACGTTAGGCATCGCGGCAACATGCGTGTTCGCCGTAACGGCCAGGAATTGCAGTTCCGCGGAGTCGATGAATGGTGCGGCATCGGCGACCGAAACGATGCCGAAATCGATGTGCGCTCCCAGAATGGCCTGCAGCACATCTGGATTCCCGCGGAACGGGACATGCGTGGCTTTGCCGTTGATATCGTTGAGGAGGAGGAGGGATGTCAGGTGGCCAATGGTGCCGACGCCGCCAGAGCCGAAGGTCAGATTTCCCTTTCTTGCACCTGCGATGAAGTCGTCCATCGAGCCGAATTTGAGCCCTGATCGGACAACGAGAACGAGCGGCACACTCCCAATTCCGGCGATCGGTCGAAAGTCGGTTTCGATGTTGTAGCGTGCCGTCTTTCTGATTGCGACTGCGCCGACAGCGGAGGAAGGCAACCCCACGATCGTGTAGCCGTCAGGCTCGGCTTTGGCCGCGGCCGTCATGCCGATCATGGTGCTGGCGCCGGGACGGTAGTCGTAGACAAATGGCTTGCCGACAATGCGGGCTGCCCTCTCGGTGAAGGCACGCGCGATCACGTCCCCTGGTCCTCCGGGTGGATTCGGGATGATGATTTTGATCGGCTGGACAGGATAGTCGTCGGCCAGGAGGGCTCCGGAGGCCGCGAGATAGCAAAGTAGCCAGATAGCCAATGAGAGCAGCCGGCTGATCCGCACGCAAGCACCCTTTTGGGAGGTAACAATTGAGCAGCTACTATTTCGACCGAGAAAAATTTACCTTCGTGCCGCCGCGGCCGCGCTAACGAAGCCGCAGCAGCATTATCTCTGAAATCGCATTCAGAAGGTCGGCAGAATGATTCTGAGGAATTCGGTCGGCTGAAGCGCCTTGATCGCGACTGGTCCTTCTCCCTTCTGAAATTCGAATGCGCTCCGCTCGCCGTGGTGGCTCTTTCCGTCAACCGTCACCGCGCCTTTGCTCAGGAAAAGGATCTCGATGGATGACTGCATGCCCGCGGAAAAGGTGGCGCCCTCATCCAGGCGGATCAGTCCGATACGGGTGTTGCGCTCGGTAAAGGTACCGAGGGTTTTCGTTGAGACACCTTTCTGCTCCGTCGGCATCCAGTCGTATGCCTCAGGATCCATAATGATGAAATTGTCATATCGAGGTTTGCTATACACGGACGGCTTTCCGGTCGCCTCCTCGTAACATGCTTCAGAGCCGTCCTTGTTGTGTCGCTGGCCCTTGTCGTCGACGTATGTATAGATGCCCTCCTTGAATGTGCCTTTCTTCGCAAGCGCCGCGTTGGCAGCTTCTCTTTGGGTGGGGCTGAGAAATCCTTGCCCGCTCGCGCCGCCGAATTGGCAGACCATCATCTCCAGGCCTTCCGGCCGATCTTGCGGTCCATAGTGGACGCTCTCGGGGAAGTAACCGACCGAGCCTTCCTTCATCACGACGCCCTTGGCGATTGGGTACTCGCCCTTCAGAACGTAGCGGACCTGATCGAACGTATGGCGGTGACGCGGAGTGGACCATCCGCCGCCACCAGTACGCCCCACGTTCAGCAGATAATTGTTGGGCGAGTTATCCTCGCCGAGCAGCAAGAACTTTTGGTCCAGAACACCTTCGCGCATGCTGCCGACGCGGCCGCCCGGTGCGGTTGAGGCTTCACCTACTCTCATCGCTTCCTCCTGTCGTGGTGGTCGACCACCTGTGTCTGTGTTCTGTACTACCCAACGCGAGCGCAGGCGTCACGAGCCTACAGTCTCGGGGGTATAAGGCGAGGCTATCGCCTCGCACTGACGCGGCGCCATTTGCTGTTAGGATGATCAGCGAAAACTCGCTGACGACGCTCTCTATCCGCTCTCCAGAAGAAAGGTCGTTTCCGAGTGTCCAGGTTGCAGGCGCGCCAGGGCCCCGACCCGGGCGAATTATGGAGGTCAAGAAGAATGAAGGTTTGTGTTTACGGGGCAGGCGCTGTTGGCGGACACCTCGCAGGCAGGCTCGCCAAAATCGGCCTCGAGGTCTCGCTCATCGCCAGGGGAGCGCATCTTGCTGCCATCGAGAAGAACGGGCTTCAGGTCGAAACAAAAGAGGGCGTCATTCACAGTTGGCCGACTGCCACGGACGATCCCAAGCAGCTTGGAACTCAGGACGTGGTGATCGTCACGCTCAAGGCGCCGTCACTGCCTCAAGCGACTGAGGGCCTAGGTGCATTGTTGCGGAAGGATACGCTGGTCGTCTTTGCCATGAATGGGATTCCCTGGTGGTATTTTCACGCTCACGGCGGTCCGCTCGACGGGACGAGACTGCCGCGCATCGACCCCGGTGATGTGGTTTGGCGGACCGTCGGACCTGAACGAGCCGTTGGAGCGGTCGCGTATACGGCATGCACCGTAAAGGCTCCCGGAGTGGTTCACGCCGAGAATCCGCGAAACCGCATAATACTGGGACGACCCGACGGCGCGGCCGATCCGCGCCTTGGATCGTTGGCCGATGCCATGGTCTCCAGCGGCCTTGAAGCCGAAACGTCCGCAAGGATTCGAGATGCAATTTGGGCGAAGCTGCTCATGAATCTCACGGGGGGAGCGCTCGCTACTCTGACCGGTTTCCCAATGAAGGAGGCGCTCTCGGATCCCGCGGTAGCGGTGGCCGCAGCTGTCATGACACGTGAAGGTGCCGAAATTGCGCGAGCCCTTGGCTGCGATCCCGGAGATCCAGAGGGCGGTCTGGCTCGCCTTTCCGTGTCGACGCATAAGCAGAGCATTCTGCAAGACCTGGAGCATGGCCGACCGATGGAGGTCGATGCGATGCTGCGGGTTCCACTAGACCTCGCGCGTTTGGCAAGCGTATCGACACCGACCTTGGATCTGATCATCGGCCTTGCCGTACAACGCGCGCGATCGGCCGGTCTATATACGGGTTAGGACAACAGACTGGGTCTGGTCGTGCCCACGGCCAGACCCTCGTCCGCGGCGCCCTCTTGGAAGCTGGGCGAGCCCTTGGTCCGTGGTCTGGGCGCCAACGGCGCCTCACCAGTCAAGCACCAGTCGCCCTGTCATCGATTTGGAAACGCAGGCGGCCATCAGCCGGTTGGACTTGCGCTCGTTTGGCAGAAGGAACGAATCTCGGTGGTCTGGCACGCCCTCCAACACGGTCGATAGGCAAGCACCGCAAGTGCCTTCGAAGCACGAGGACGGAATGGTCACGCCGGCCTCGGCGCATGCGTCGATGATCGATTGACCAGGAAACACTTTCACGTCGACGTTTGAGCGCTGGCATCGAACCGTGAAAGCCTCGAACGATCCTTCAGCGCCCTGGCGAGCGCCAGGCTTCGGCGCGAACCATTCGGTGTGGAACGATCGTCCCGCGGCAGTCGCGGCTTCTTCCAAATCAAGGAGAAATCCTTCTGACCCGCATGCGTAGACCACCGCAGCCGCGCCACTCTCGTCGAGCAGGGCCGCCAGATTGGGACGTCCTGTCTCTGACGTGAAGTAAACGTGCGCGTTACCGAGCTCCCGGAGAAGGTCTACGTAGGCGAGATCTTGTCGGCTGCGCCCGACATAGTCGAGGCGCCACGGTATCCGCTGCGTGCGCGCCGCATCTATCATCGACAGGATTGGCGTGATTCCGATTCCGCTTGCAAAGAAGTGATAGCTCTCGGCCGGCTTGAGAGGAAAGTTGTTGCGCGGCGAGCGCACGCGGACGGCATCCCCGATCTTCATCCGATGAATTGTCTCGGACCCGCCGCGTCCAGCTACCTCGTGCAGAACGGCAATGCGCCAGATACCTTGGTTGCTTGAACCTCCGACCAACGAATACGATCTTACGACGTCGCCGGGAAGCACGAGATCAATGTGCGCACCCGCAGTCCATTCCGGTAGGGCCGTCCCCGCGGGGGCGCGAAACTCCAGTTCGATGATGTCTTTCGCCAGCCGCCGGATGAGGCCGATCTGCAGGACGTGTTCTCCCCGACCCGTAGGGATAGGCGCGCCTGCGGTGTCGATCGACCGGGCATTGAACTTCACGGGTAGCTTGGATGGGCCGAGATGGGTCCATGTGCTCAACTCCGGTTGGCCGGCGAGCACGAAGTCGTCTGTCATCGCCAACAGTTCTTCAGTTGCAATGCGCAGCTGCGCCCGAGCCAGCGCGGCTCCGATGCACCGGTGGATGCCGTAACCCATCGCGATATGCTTGTTGGGCCTGCGGTCAAGGTTCACCGTGTCGGCATCTTCGAATACCGCGGCATCACGGTTTGCCGCCGAGAGCATGAAGCCGACTCGCGAGCCCTTCGGGATCACGGTCCCCCTGATCTCGACATCGCACGTCGTCCGGCGCCCGATGATCCGCGCCGGAGTCCAAACCCGAAGAATCTCTTCAATCGCCTGCGGAATTAGCCGCGGCTCGGTCCTTAACCGCTTCTGGTCGGCAGGCGTTGACGCGAGATGGCGTATCATGCTGCCAAGAGCGTTCGTGGTCGTCCCATGACCTGCTTGAAGAAACAGCCGAATGGTTCCGGCGACATCTTCATGCGTGAGCCGGCGGCCAGCTGCGGGCTCGTTAAGCAGCGCGCTGATGACGTCGTTGGAATCGTAGGGTGTCTTGCGGCGGGCATTGATCACGCCGTCGATGTACGAATAGATCTCGTCGTTCGCTTCCTTGTGAGCGGACGTATCTCCACTCGCACCGGCATCGATGATGCGGTTTATCGTCGTCTTAATCTTTTGAGCGTCCTCGACGGATAGACCGAGGAAAATGCATTGCACCCGGATGGGCATAAAAAAGGTGAAGGATTCGACCACGTCGACTTCCCCCGACGAGATGCATCGGCCGAGCAGCTCGCGCGCGGTTCGACGGATAACAGGCTCGATTAGGCGAATGCGATCCGGTGTGAAGAACCTATTCAACAGATCGCGGAACTGGTCGTGGATTGGAGGATCCACTTCGGCTGGCGCGCGGGGAGGGCGATCGGGGCCGGTGGCTTCCGGAATGGGTGTCTTTTGGGCGCTTGTGAATGTGTGATAGTCCAAGGCCGCATTGGTGATGTCCTCGTACCGGGTCAGGGCATAAAAGCCGCCGAAGCGATCGCTCCAAGCGACCGGGCACTTCTCGCGGAGATGGGCGTGAATATTGGTCGGATCGCCATGATGGGCGGGATCGAGGGGATCCCAGTCAGGGACTGGCTTTGACATTATTTTCCTTCTTTTTCAGTCTGGCTTCGCCAGGCAGGCGAGGCTCGGACGGACGATCGTCCGAGCCTCTGTTGTTTGCGCCGCGGCGACGACTATCCCGCCGTGCGCAGGACTGTTGCAGGGTCGGCGTTCGGCGTGGCCTCGGGCTCCAAGGCTTCAAGCGACCGTTGATTGGTCTCGACGCCGAATACCGCGAAGATCAAAGCTACGGTCGTGTACATTCCGGCGATCGCGCCGATGACACCCCCAACTCCATATCGGTCGAAAAGAGCAAGAACGATAAAGGGGGAAGCAATAAGCCCGGCGCGTCCGAACGTCTGCGCGACACCGCTGCCACGGAAGCGATATTCGGTCGGGAAGAACTCAGGCGCGATGCCCGAGCCCAGAGACAAGAACACCGATGCGCCTGCGGTCAGCAGAAAGCCGCAGACCATGATGAGCGGAGCCGAAGTCAAGAACGGGTAGATCGAGCCGAGAGCGGCGCAGATGAGACCGAATATGACGATGCCCCAGCGTCGCCCCAGACGATCGGCCAGCAGCACGACCATCAGTGATCCGGTAGCGAATCCCGCCATCATGGCAGTGTTATAGGCCAGCGATTTTGTGACGGTCAGGCCCTGCTTCACGAGGAATGTCGGCATCCAGCCCGTCATCGTATAAGAGCCGAATAAGCACGTGACGCTGACGATGATCGCGAGAAGAGTCCGCGCGATCACAGGACGCGACAGCAGTACGGCCGCGCTAACGTATCGCGGAGGCGGCGCGGGCACCGCGACGACCGGGGGAAGGGAACGACCCTGCGCGGCCTCCTGCTCGATGCTCTGCAGGACCTTTTCGGCCTCTTCGGTGCGACCAACCCGCTCCAGCCAACGGGGCGACTCCGGCAGCTTGCGGCGTTCCCACCATACCCACATGGTGCCCACGCCGCCGATGATGAACATGGCTCGCCAACCGAGCGTTGGAATCACGAGTAGAGCGGTCATAGCGGTGACAAAGACGCCAACGCCACCAAACACTGCAAACCACCCGATGTACCGGCCGCGCTGTTTGGGAGGCACGAATTCGGTGATGAGGCCGTACCCCATCACATATTCGGCGCCCATTCCGACGCTCATGATGGCGCGGATGAAGATCAGTGCATGAATGGAGGGGGCAAAGGCCGACAACAAAGCGCAGCTGCCGAAGATCGCCAGGTTGAACTGGTAGGCGAAACGTCGACCGAAGCGATCGCTCAACCAGCCGGCCGTAGCCGCGCCCACCGTCAGCCCAGCGAACGTCACGGACATGAAGAGCGAGTTCAGCTCGAGCGTGGACCAGCCGCTCTGGAGCAATGCCGCGAGCACCGAGCTGGAGAGCGTGTTGTCGAACGAATCGAAGAACACGCCCATGCTGACGAGCCACAGCATGCGGCGATGGAACGGCCCGATTGGCAGGCGATCCATTCGCGCGCCAGCGTTGACCGCGCCCGAGAAAGAAACGTCCTTGTTGGGTATCGCAGATGGCATTTTCGTCTATCCTCTCCTCGTTTAAAGCGAGCGCGCTGGCTCATCTTGTTGTGGTTTTGTGGTTGCCCCCGATCCAGTCAGGAATTCTGCTGGAAGAGGTCTTCCGCGTCTTCACCGAGTTCGGTCCACCAGACTTGTAGCTGGCCGGTGCCGGAAAGCCTGCCGCTAGCGCCTAGATCGATGGAAGCGCGGCGGCTTCGCGATCGAAACCGAACATCGCCTTCACCTCCAGGTATTCCTCGAGCCCGAAGACCCCCATTTCCCGGCCGTTGCCTGATTGTTTGTAGCCGCCCATGGGCGCAGCCACGCTGCCCGCTGCGCCGTTGAAGAAAATGCGTCCCGCCCTCAACCGGCGGCATACGGCTAGCCCTCTTTCGCGATCAGAAGAGAATACGTAGCCGCCGAGGCCGTAGGGCGTTTCGTTGGCAATAGCGACGGCTTCTTCTTCATCGTCGTAAGGCAGGACCGCGAGAACGGGTCCGAAGAGTTCCTCGCGCGCGATCGTCATCGTCTGCGTGACTTCCGAGAAAACGGTCGGCTTGACGAAATATCCCCGCCCGAAGCCTTCGGGGCGACCGACGCCGCCGCAAATTATTCGGGCTCCCTCGTCCAATCCCGCTTGGATATAACGTTGAATTCGCTCGAACTGCGTACGGTTGACGACTGGTCCCATGGTCGTATCCGAATCCTGGGGGGCGCCGATCCTCACTTTGGCTGCTTCGCGCGCCAAATGGCTGGCGAGATCGTCCATCTGGCTGCGGTGCACCAGGATTCGGCTGGGGGCGTGGCAAGACTGCCCCGCGTTGAAGAAACCGCGGGCAATGTTCCAGCGCGCCGCGGCTTCGAGATCGGCATCGCGCAGGACCACATTTGCCGATTTCCCGCCGAGCTCCTGCGCCACGCGCTTGACCGTGCTCGCAGCCGCTGCCGCGACGAGAATGCCCGCCCGGGTCGAGCCGGTGAACGAGATCATGTCCACCTCCGGATGGCGGCACAGCGCTTCACCCGCCTGAGGGCCATCTCCGATCACCAGGTTGAAGACGCCCTCTGGAACGCCCGCGTCGTCGAGTATCTCGGCGAGAACGATCGCGCTCAGGGGCGAGTACTCGCTCGGCTTGAAGACGATCGTGCAACCTGCGGCGAGCGCGTACGCGATCTTCGTGACTGGAGTCTGCACCGGCCAATTCCAGGGCGAGATCAGGCCGCAGACGCCGATCGCCTCCCTCCGGACGATCGACCCTCCGATGCGATGCTCGAACGAATAATCACGAAGGACCCTGGCAGCTTCCTTCCAATGGTCGATTGGACCCTGCGTCTGCACGGTCGCGCTTTTCGGTGACCCCATCTCCCGGGCGATCACGTTGGCCAGATCCGATTGTCGAGCAGCATACGCCGCCAGAATGCGCTCGAGCAGGGCAATCCGCTCGGCGACGGAAGATGCGCTGAAGTCGGCGAAAGCTTTGCGTGCAGCGGTGACTGCGCGATCGACGTCCTTGGCGGTCCCCATGCCGACGGTCGCAAAAGCTGCCTCGGTCGTCGGATCGACCAACTGAATCGTCTGCGGGCCAGCTGGTTCGATCCATTTGCCGCCAATGTAGAATTTTCGGTGCTGTTCCATATTCGGGTTCTGCTCTCGTGAGCCTCCCATGGGGCGAGGGTTCAATTGCTGTGGGTCAAGCCGCCGTCCGCGGCGATGGTTTGTCCAGTGATGAAGCCTGCTGCTCGCGTCGCGAGGAACATGACGAGGCCGACCAGATCCTCAGGCATCTGACCGCGCGGCAGACACTGCTCGCCGAGAACCCGTTGCCGGAATTCCGGACTGGGGTTGTGCGTTCGATCGACCTCGGTCGCTACCGCGCCTGGACGGATGCAATTGACCGTGATTCCGAACGGACCGAGTTCGCGGGCCAGCGAGTTGGTCATCCCGATGATCGCGGATTTCGACGTGACGTAGTGAAGATAATTGGCGACGCCACGCGGCACGGAATCGGAGGAGATGTTGACGATGCGGCCCCAGCCTGCCTTGCGCATCGACGGTGCGACGGCGCAGATGGAAAGATAGGTACCGGTTATGTTGACTCGCATAACCCTTTCCCATTCGTCGAATGGGATTTGATCGAATGGGACCTTGTTGAGGGTCGCAAAGATCGCGGCGTTGTTAATGAGCACGTCGATCCGGCCATAAGCGTCGGTCAGAGTTCGGACCATGTTATCCACGGACGAGCGTTCTGCGACGTCCACGCGGATGGCTTCGGCCTTTCCTCCCGCAGCCTCGATCTCTCGCTGGACCGCTTCGGCCTTTGCCAAATTGATGTCGGCGACTGCTGCGATGGCTCCCGCGGCGGCGAATTGTCTCGCTATTTCACGTCCCAGACCCTGACCTGCGCCGGTGACAAGCACAACGCGATCGGTGACGCTGAAATCTCGAGCGTGAGCTGGAACTCCGGAATCGGCCGGGGCGTGAATGGAAGTCCTGGCATCCATATTTAACTCTCTTGCTTCAGTTAGAAATTCGAGCGCGGTGCCGTCCGTCTGACGGGTGCCTAGGCGAACTGTCTGCGCATCTGGGTCGCTGCACTGATAAGAAAAGAAAGATCGTTTCCGGTAGACGCGTACCGAGCGCCGAGCGCGACAAGCTCTCTGATCAGATCGGGACGCGAGCCAAGCCCGCCCACACCAAGAGCCTTGTGATGAGTTCGGCAAGCCTCGAGGCAGCGCGCGTAGGCGTCGCGGACGAGCGGATGGTCGAGCTGCCCCGGAATACCGAGCGCGCCGCAGAGATCGTTGGCTCCCACGAGGAGGATGTCCACGCCATCAACGGCCGCTATCTGTTCGGCAGCAGCCAGCCCCGACGGGGACTCGATCATCGCGATGATCATGGTCGCCTCGTTCATCTGTCGGATAGTGTCTGCCGCCGGACCCGCGCGGAAATGCAATTGGGGCAGAAGGCCGGCCAGCGATCTGGTTCCGATCGGTGGATACTTCACGGCGCGCACGATGGATCGTGCGTCTTCCGCCGATTCCAGATGGGGCGCGATAATGCCGAGCGCGCCGCAATCGAGGACGCGCGCGATAAAACCAGCGTCGATGCTTGGAATGCGGACGAACGGCGCTATCCCCAGGCTTATACAAGCCAGACAGATCTGGCCCACCGTATCGAGGGAGAAACCATTGTGCTCCAGATCGATATAGACCGTGTCAAAGCCGGAGGTGCGAGCGATGCTGGCAATCTCAACCCCTCGAACCAGTCGGACCGTCATGGAATAGACGGTCTGATCGCGCGCCAGCTTTTCTCTGACGCAGTTTCGAAGCTGATCGTGTTCTGGAACCATTCTCTTTCCGGTCGCAAAGTCGCTCGCAGGCGAAGCGAAGAAGGTCAACTCAAAACGCAGATCAACTGCGCGACCGAAATATACATGCCTCGGTGCGAGCTTTAAGCGACAGTTCGGAGAGGGCGGGTCGGAGATATAGTGTCAGCTTATATGGCTGGGATCGCCAACGCTTCCGTGTCGCATGCTGGTAGCGCAAGATAGCGATAGCCCGCGGCGATGGTCGTTGGGCGCCTATCGAGGGCAAAAAAGCCCTGGCATGCGGCAGGATGCGCCAATTCGGAAAGAGGGAGGCGAGATGAGGTTCCGCGCTTAGCGCTGCGTCGCGGGAATTCCTGCGACGACTGATTTTCATAGAGAACCGGCCATGCGAGTTGCCTCCACCAAGGCGCACAGACGGCAATCATCAGTCGGCGCTGGACGGGACGGTCAGGAACATACAAGGACAACGTAATGCGCGGCATCGTTTTTCGCGGAAACTGCACTGTTGAACTCGCAACTGTCCCGGATCCGACTCCGGGCCCCGGCGAAGTGGTCGTTGAGATCAAGGCGTCTGGAATGTGCGGTAGTGATCTGCATTTCTATAGGCGCTCGCCCGAGCTTCTATCGCAGAAGCCGATCATCGCCGGCCACGAGCCATCCGGCATCGTTGCGGCCATCGGTCCGGGCGTAACGGGTCCACATGCGCGCGTCGGCGCGCGCGTCATGGTTCATCACTATCATGGCTGCACCGACTGCGAGCATTGCAGGTCGGGATGGCCCCAGATGTGCCAATCCGTCCCGGTGACGGTTTACGGCACGGATCAGCATGGCGCTCACGCGCCCTACATGAAGGTGCCGGCGGACACGTTGGTGCCCCTCGACGAGCGCCTGAGCTTTGCCGCAGGTGCTGCGATATCATGTGGGACAGGTACCGCGTGGGGAGCTTTTGAGCGGATGGGGCTGACGGGTCGCGATACGATTGCGATCTTTGGTCAGGGACCTGTGGGCCTATCCGCGACGCTTCTCGCCAAGGCGCAAGGGGCGCGCGTGATCGCTCTCGATATTGACGATAATCGACTTGCAACCGCCAAGGCGTTCGGTGCCGACTTCGTCG
This sequence comes from Bradyrhizobium sp. UFLA05-108, assembly GCF_059803455.1. Taxonomy (NCBI): domain Bacteria; kingdom Pseudomonadati; phylum Pseudomonadota; class Alphaproteobacteria; order Hyphomicrobiales; family Nitrobacteraceae; genus Bradyrhizobium; species Bradyrhizobium sp. UFLA05-108. The sequence continues at coordinate 24,866 of NZ_JBANAZ010000066.1, forward strand.
TAAACTCGCGGGAGGGAGATGTCCCCGACGCAATTCGAAGTCTGACCAAAGGCCGCGGTGCGACCATGGCGCTCGAGACCGCGGGCGCCGCTGCCGCCGGGCAGGATGCGCTGCGCTGCGTCCAGCCCTGGGGCACGATAGGTCTCGTCGGCCTGGGGGCCGAGATCAAATTGTCACTCGCCCAGATGCTCCGCAGACAGCTTCGCATCTTCACGTCGTGGACGATGTCGATCCAAGCGCAACGCGCGTGCGCGGAATTCGTGATCGAACGCGGGATCGATCTCGACAGGCTATTCACCGATCAATGGAGACTCGATCAGGCGGAGGAGGCCTATCACAGCTTCAACCGTCAGAGCGCAGGTAAGGGCGTGTTCCTAATGTAGCCGGCGACAGCAGGGGACTGTGTGTACGCGTTGTCGCGACCTGACCGAAGCGCGCGCGAATTTTTCCGAGAAAGACAGTTGATGAACCAGCAAATGCCGCCGTCCCAACTTTGCGCTGCCGCGCAGGGATTCCTGTCACGCGGACAATACGGCCTTTTCATTGATGGGCATGAGATCGCGGCGACATCGAACAAGGTGTTCAACACGATAGATCCATCGACCGGCGGCGTGATCGGTTCGCTTGCGGAGGGAGATGAAGCCGACATTGATCTCGCGGTTCGCTCCGCCCGGCGAGCCTTTCATGGTCCCTGGAGCCGCTGGACTCCTTATGAACGTCAAGCACTGCTCTACCGAGCGCACGAGGTGATTGACAGAAATTTTGAGGAACTGGCCGAGATCGAGGCTGTCGACATGGGCGCACCGATCTCCCGAGTAAGGGGGTCCAAGTCCGGCGTGTTGAAGATGATCCTCTTCTTCGCGTCGCAGGCCGGAAATATCGTCGGCGAGACGCTTCCCAATGGTCTGCCGGGTGAGGTGACGACCTTGTCCTTCAAGGCCCCGGTGGGCGTCATCGGCGGCATCATTCCATGGAATGGTCCGCTGAACAGCCAGTTCTGGCTCATCGGCGCCGTGCTTGCGACCGGCTGCACGGCGGTGCTCAAGCCGGCAGAGGACGCGTCCCTCTCGGTGTTGCGCGTCACGGAGCTTCTTCACGAGGTCGGCCTGCCCTCCGGGGTCGTAAACGTCGTCACCGGATTCGGGGGCGCCGCTGGCGCTGCCCTTGCGCGACATCCCGATGTCGACCGTATCGCCTTCACGGGTTCGACGGCGACGGGACGGAAGATCATCGAAGCATCGACCGTCAACATCAAGAAGTTGCAGCTGGAGCTGGGCGGCAAATCGCCGGATATCATTTTTTCCGATGCGGATCTCGACAAGGCGGTGCCGGGCGCCGTAATGGGAGTGTTCGCGAACTCCGGTCAGATCTGTTTTGCGGGCACACGCGTATTCGTCCAGCGCCCAATCGTGCAGGAGTTCTGCGCACGTGCCGCCGACTTTGCGCGTGCTATCCGGGTGGGATCGGCGCTGGATGCCAACGCCCAGCTTGGGCCACTCATTTCGGGTCGGCAGCTGGATCGCGTCATGTCTTACATCGAGCTCGGACCAAGAGAAGGAGCACGTCTAGTTTGTGGCGGCGAGCGCCTGGGTGGCGCTCTGGCGGACGGCTATTTCGTCACGCCGGCGATTTTCGCTGAAGTCGACAACTCGATGCGCATAGCGCAGGAGGAGATCTTCGGTCCCGTGCTCTCGGTGATCCCCTTTGACACCTTGGAGGAGGCGATCGCGCTAGCCAACCAAACGGATTACGGCTTGGGAGGCGCGGTTTGGAGTCAGAATGTCTCCACCGCTCTCAAGGTCGTCAAAGGCGTGCACACCGGCGTCATGTGGGTGAATTGTTATGGACTGATTGATCCCCTAGTTGGCTTTGGCGGCACCAAGCAAAGCGGATACGGCGCCAAGGGCGGTCGTGCCCATCTGGACACGTATCTCTACTCCAAGAACGTTTACATCAACACCTGAATCAAAACGGTCGCGCACCGCGACCTAACTGTCAGAACCCTCGAAGGAAGTCGGATGCTTGAAAAAATCGCGAAGCCTCAACTAAAGGACCCAGATCTGCTGCGCAGCGAGAACTATATCGACGGCGAATGGGTTGTGGCCGACGGCGGCGCCGTGATGGAAATTCGCAATCCATCGACAGGCAGGCCGTTGGGGACAGTTCCCGCGATGGGACGTACCGAAACGCGTCGGGCCATCGATGCGGCAAGAGCGGCGTTCCCGAAGTGGCGGGCGATGGTGGCAAAGGAGCGAGGCGCGATCATCCGCAGGATTGCGGACCTGATGATCGCGAACGCGGATGATCTCGCGCTCATCATGACCGCCGAACAAGGTAAGCCCCTGGCCGAGTCGAAAGGCGAGATCGCCTATGCTGCCGGATTCCTGGAATGGTTCGCGGAAGAAGGGCGGCGCGTCTATGGGGAGACGATCCCCGCGCATGTCCCGGATCGGCGGGTCGTGGTAACGAAGGAGCCGATCGGCGTTTTCGCAGCGATCACGCCTTGGAACTTCCCTTCCGCGATGATCACACGCAAAGCTGGTCCGGGATGGGCCGCGGGTTGCACAGGAATTATCCGTCCCGCGAGCCAAACACCCTTCTCTGCACTCGCTCTAGCAGTCCTTGCCGAACGGAGCGGCATGCCCCGAGGTGTATGCAACGTCATCACCGGTCCATCCAGCGCCACCGGAAGGGAGCTCACGGAAAATCCATCCGTGCGCAAGCTCTCCTTCACTGGCTCAACCGAAGTAGGTCGCATGCTGCTCGAACAGTGCGCGAAGACAATCAAAAAGACCTCAATGGAGCTGGGCGGGAATGCACCGTTCATCGTGTTTGACGATGCCGATCTCGACGAAGCAGTGAAGGGCGTGATGGCGTCGAAATTTCGCAATACTGGCCAGACCTGTGTCTGTGCAAATCGGATTCTCGTGCAGGACGGTGTTTACGAGACGTTCACTGCCAAACTGAAAGCGGCTGTGGAGAAGCTTCAGGTGGGTGACGGCATGGAGGCTGGCGTAAGTCAAGGTCCGCTAATCAACCACGATGCGGTTCTCAAGGTCGAGGAACACATTGCCGACGCTCGCGCCAAGGGCGCCGCGATCGTAACGGGAGGGAAGCGGCATGCGCGGGGTGGCAACTTCTACGAGCCGACCGTGCTGGCGGATGTGTCACGCGATGCGCTGATCTTTCGCGAGGAGACCTTCGGTCCCGTTGCTCCTCTCTTTCGTTTCAGGACGGAAGACGAGGCGGTGCGATTGGCAAACGACACGCCATTCGGGTTGGCCAGCTACTTCTATGCACGCGACGTCGGTCGGATATTTCGCGTCGCGGAGGCTCTGGAATACGGCATCGTCGGGATCAACGAGGGACTGATTTCTACACCCGAGGTCCCGTTCGGTGGCGTCAAGCAAAGTGGGATCGGACGGGAAGGTAGCAGCCATGGGATCGACGAGTACCTTGAGATCAAATACATGGCCCTCGGTGGGGTCTAATTGACTCGCGTTTGGACAGGGCAATCCACAGCGTTCAGGGCTGACAGTTCAATTCAGGACCCAAGTCGATACCGGCGGCCGCAATCTGACCGACGAGACTGCGACTCGCCTCGGTCAGCGGATTCCGCTCGCGGAATATGACAGCGATATCGCGGTTGAGCAGCGGTCCAGTGATGTCGAGGGCCCTGATCCGCCCCGCCTGGACATCGGAATCTATGGCGGAGGCCGGCAGTAGCGCGAGACTGTCGCTCCCGGCGACAATGGCCTTGATGCAGTTCACCGTCCCGCACTCCGTCAATTGTACCGGAAGGTCAACGCTCTCTGACGCGAGCAGCTTCTCGAGCAGTGTTCTCTGCCTGCCGACCATCTGGATGATCCACGGAAATTTCGCGAGATGCAGCCATGAGGGATTTTCCAATGCAGAGACGGGATGATCCGGCCGGGAGATGACATACAGCCGGTCGCGGAAAAGGACTCTTTGCTTGAGTCCCTCGAGGTATCCGTAGTTTTCCGTCTGGGCGACGATGAAGTCCACTTCCCCGCGCATGAGGCTGAGCAGGAGTTCGAGCTGGATTTTCTCTGCGACGCGGAGAATTGTCGTTGGATGATTGTCTCGCCACTTGCAGATCGCTTGCGGTACGATGGAATTGGCAAGGCTCGGCAGGGTGCCGAAAGCGACGGCAGAGTGTGTTCGCTCATCCGATAGCTTCATCCTGCTTTCCGCGAGCTTCAATTCATCACGGATGAGCCGCGCGTGGGCGTAGAGAACCTCTCCCATCGGGGTGGGCTTGACCCCGATCGGGCTGCGCTCGAGAAGCGGACCGCCAACGCTCTCTTCCAAACGATCGATCGAAACGGACAATGCTGGCTGTGAAATCAGCAGCTCCTTGGCCGCCTTCTTGAGGCTCCCGCTCTCGATGACCGACGCGAAGTAAAGCAGTTTCTTGGGATCCAACTTCTACCTCCGATCCAACCGGACTCTCTTTTTGCTTTTTTGTCCGGAAAGGACACCCGCTCGGTGGCAAATTCCGATCGGCTTCTCCCGTCTGGCGGGGGTATAGCATAAATCTATATCCCCGATGAAGGGACACGTTGGTGAGATAGGGTCGCGGACCGAGCGGCCCCGGCCCCACGCCCCCCTTAAAGCGGCCGGGGCCTTTTGGTCCATCTAGCGCACGCGGGCTTCATCGCGCATCCTGGCGCCGTCTGCCTCGGGGCTGGCCTGAGCAGACCTTTCGCCCTGTGCTGCGGATTAGGTGCGCACCTCCAGACGGCACGGGGCCGACTGGTCCACTCAATGCGATCCTCGCCGTGGCTCAACAATCGCGCGTAAGTCCCGCTCTCGTGTAGCTCGAGCCAGCCGCGCTCGACCGCCATCTTGATGCCCGCACCGAACTCCGGGCCGGTGGCCTTCAGTGTGTAATCCCCCGACGCCCTCGGGCGTGTCGATGTGCTAATGGTGACGCTCTTAAGCGAGCAGCCCCGTGCACGGTCCTCGCTAGCAGCGGCGCTTCCTTATTTGGAAATGCCTGCTAAGCAATTGATATTACTAGAGGCGAATTCGACCATTTTTTCCAAACGCGGCTTGAAATCGTTGAATAATCAAACTGTTTTTGATTCCGCCAATCGGAGGTTCGATCCCTCCCGCCCCAGCCAGGGCAACGTCCTAAATTTCCTTCGATTTCCGCACCACGCTCGGCAATGCCAACGTCAAGACGCCCAAAGGGCAATTTCGACGGCGGGATGCGCTCAAACCGGACTATCGTTGAATGGCCTTGATCCATTTGGCCGATCTTAGCCCAGACTTCCCTACGATGGACTGGAGCGAGGGGTCAATGTTGTCAGTTGGTTAGAGGACCGCGTGTGCACGACGTGTGCACCGCGAGATCAAAGAAAATCTCACTCTAAGTAACATCAGCACACTCTTTCAGGCGTGTCTGAACGTCACTCCGAGTGATTTCTGGTGAAGCCGCACTTGCTGGGAGTTTGAGACACGGCGCGTTCGATCACTTGTGCCGGAATTTCGATCGAGGCTATCACGCTTCCTGTCGACGCATCACGGTAGCCAACCTGACGCGGTAAATGCGCGACGAATTTCCCGCAGTTGTTGAGCCATGGTCGCCTCCGGTACTCAACGTCCTTTGAAATATTCGTAACACCATCCGGGTGGGTGTCGAGAGCAAACCCGCCAGCGAGGATTCAACCAAGCGAGACCGCCTGCGCCACCATAAGGCCAGCACCCAGGATGCAGATTAGGCCGCCAAAAAGCTCAAAGACCGACGGCCCGGGGCGGCCCACCGCTAACAGCGCAAGGATGGTCGCAATGCCGAACCGAATGCCCTGTGGCGTGAGGCTATCCCACCCGATAATATCCCAGCCGATAACTGAAAGAAGAGTCATTTCCTGGCTCCTGTATTTGAAACCTTTGTTGCCCGGATTTCCGCGCACGCGTGGCGGGTGACAGCGTCGAAGGTGCGTCTGGCGGGGGCGACTGAGGCAGAGCGCGTCGAAAGATCGCAGCCGCCCGTGTAGGGCCCTATCGCCAGTCAAGGCTCGTTGACGATGCTCGGTGGAGAATACTTGGCATGGCTCTCGCCGTCCTCGGCGTAGCCACGCTCCCACGCGCCAGAGGCGAGAAAGCCCGCATAACTCAATCCTTCATCCCCGACAAGCCGAGTCGTCGGCCCGAGCCGCTGATTGAGAAGTAGCGTCGCAAAGCAGCGGAGCAGCTCTGATCTTGGCTCGTCCTGTTCAACCCACAGAAATTGCCCTATCTCGCTGACCTCGAGGAAGATATGTTGAAGCGCCGGCGCCGATATCACCGCAAGAAGCGCCGCCGGCGGCTGGCGGCACACCGCCGACGGTTGCGGTAGGACTGAAACAAAAGAGGCCGCCGACCAAGGCGGCCCAACTGCTGTCGCCACCGCTAGCAGGATAACGACTACGATGATGGCGATGCCTTCACCCCCAGGGTGCCCCTGAGCCGCAATAATTGGCCATTCCCTGACATGCAAATCTGCGAAACGCTTGAGCCCGACTTAACCGCAACCTTACGCCGGTGGACGATACGGATATGCGCACCGCGAACGGTCCGCCAGCTATGGGAAATTCTAATCCGAGCCATTTAACCTCCAAGGTTCAACGAACAGTAACGGTTGTCTCAGCAAGGTGTATTCCAACACACGCCCGGGATAGCCGATCCCAAGGTCAACGACCGTGATGCGCGTCACTGGAACTTCGGCCACATGACGAAGGTGCTTCTAAGCATCACCGCGGCGAGCAATGTGGCACCGAAGATCGCGACAGCAAGACATCCGCGCCGGGATTGAATGCGAATCGACGGTGGCGGGATAGGACGTCGCCGCCTTGCTCATTGCACCATATCTGGGGGCGCCATTGAGATCAGGCGGATAGGTGACCTTCATTGACAGCGGAAATTAGCCGCGGTCTTGCTGTAATGCTGATCGATTGGCTATAGAGATGAAGCACTAGACCGGTAAGGTAGCGGATGTGATCGGTCCTCTCGGTCCCGCACGCTCAGCTCCTCTATGCTGCACACGGCGACGCGTACAGGTTCTAGGGAATTCCGACGATTGCGAGCGATCAATAGGTCGAGCTGTGGTCGGTGCGGCTTCTCAACCACGAAAAGCCGGCGAACTATCGCGCCGCAAAGCAGCGAAGAACTACGCAGTTGTTTGATAAGAAACGAAAACGTTCCTGGCACTCGGCCGTTTATTTTGGGAACGAGCTCTGAAGGCTGAGGGTTGTTATGCGACGGAGGAAATTGCCATGCTTGTGTTTTGGTTGCCGATCATAATCTTCGAATCGATGCTTGAAGCAGACCTGAATCAGCGCAAAGCAGGCGATCCATCGGTGATCGAATAGTGAGGGTTCGAGTTACGCTCTGCAATATGTGATTGGGATCACGGCCCCAGCGCGTGACTTGTAAGAGTGTCTCGTCGAACAGTTGTTTGCGGTTCTTCGAGGAACACACTATGAGCATCGTGATTCAAAGACTTAATGGTTTGTGGCACCTCGTCGTCGGGTCGTGCCAGCTCCGAACTCCCTTCCTGGAGACTCAGGACCGGGAGCTGGTCGTTATGTACGCCCGCCGAGTTTACCCTGGCGCCAAAGTTTTCGAACGCGACTGATCCTAACAGCGACGCACTCGAGCGAATGTTGTCTCGTATTTGAGTGACCGGCAATTTCCCAGGAGAGGCCCCCTCTTGGCGGGGTTTGCGGGGCACAAATTTCAATCGGGAAATCTCATGGACACATCGCGAAGTGTCCAGACGAGATCAAGGAGCGACGCTCTCGCGCAATCGGCGGAGCTGGGACCGGAGCCGCTCGCAGCCCAATTCCTGCTCGAACTTGGTGATCGCCTCGAACGTAGGTTCAGCGCGCACGCTCAGCAACCGCGCCATGTCGCGGGTGCAAGCATCTTCCAAGCGGGCAGACTCGTTCAGTGCCTGCAGCTTCGGAGCGGCTTGCGGCGCCGCATTTCCGCCAGAAGGCGGAGCGGTATTGCTATCAATACTCTCAAACAGACGCTGTACTTGTGGACGGAGCCGCTTGCAGGTGACCTCGCGTTGGAAGTTGGTGATCTCGTCCGGCGCTGGATTGGCGCGCAGACGAGCCAGCCTCGCTTCGTCGCGGACACAGGGGTCCGTGATTTCGGGGGCGGGCTGCGCGGGAAGCGGCGGCTTGGGCAGGTCCGCCTTCGCAGCCGGTGGCGCGCTTGGCGGCGTTGGATTGATCACGGTCGGCTTCGGCGCGGCCGGCGCCAGAACTGGCGGAGGGGCCAGGGGCGGCGGTGCCGGCGCGACAATTGTTGCACCCAACTGCGGCACTAAGGAGATGGTTGCGCCGCCGAGAGAACCATAGATGAACGGCTCCTGCCGTCCACCGGTCATGGCGATAACCGCATCGCGGACACGACCAAGTGCGATACGAATGTCAACGCCGGGCTCGGCAAGGTATCTCAGCAGCGCGGTCGCATAGGGACTGTTCACGCCGTCGCCGTCGTAGGAAATCGAGCCGGCTTTTGCGGCGTAGGCCACCAGCGTATCGGCACTGACTTCATCAAGCCTCGCGAGCCCGCCTCTGGTCGGCGCGCGACTTGCGGATCGCAGCTTGGCCGCAAACGGGTTGTCGCGGCAGGCGTCGAGTAGTATCAAACGCAGGCGACGTACCGGTTGCAGCGCCCAGATGATGCGATCGATCGCGATAGCCTCGTCGTCGACGTCGTAGTCGTGGCTCAGCTTGGCATCCATCGGTATCAGATAATTCATGCCGCCGATCTCGATGCCGTGACCGGCGTAATAGACCACCGCCACATCGGCGTTCTCTGCAGTAATGAGAAACTCGCGCACAGTGCGCTTGAAGTCGACGACGCCGAGATCGTTGCGCGAAATGACGACGTCGAAACCGATAGATTTGAACAGCGCTGCGATCGCTTTGGAGTCGTTGCCGGTATTGGGTAGCGTCGGTGCGTTCGTATAGGCGGAGATTCCGACGACCAGCGCCACGCGACGCTCCGCTGCGGCCGCATCGGCGAACATCGCGCTGACGATGAGGCAGAGGACGTGGATCAAGAGCCGGCGCGGTTTCATTGCTGCATCAATATCCGTAACTCCGCGAGGGGCGATGGCGGTATTTGCGCTTTGCCGGCGGCTGGCCGTTCTCCGTCACGGTGACGTTGATGATGTCGGAGAACATCGCCGCATCGAGCGGCACGCGGGCGAAATCGGCGAACAGGAGGCGCAGTTTGTGCTGGCCGATCGGGAGCGTGATCTTCGCTTCGATCTGGCCAGCGCCGAAGTGCAGGTGGTTGAAGTAGTTCAGGAGCGGCTGGTCGAGCGAAGGCAACTCGGCATCGACAAGCAAACGATGATGGCAGGTGTTGGGTTTGTCGTAGCCCGCGGGCGCCACGCCCATGTTCAACAAACCGAATCGGATCACCGGTTCGGAGAAATATAGAAGCCGTTCTTGGGATAGATGAAACCGCGGCGCGACCGTCGCCTTGCCGGTCACGGCTGCTATGCAACATTGAATGTGACGTGTGCATACTCCCGATCGTTAGAGCCGACCGGAGATCACAAGATGAAATCCGCCGTCTTGTCTGTGAGTTTTCTCACAATCCGCAGATTCTTTAGAGAGGCCGCTGCACGATTCCGGGAGGCAAGAGCTTTACGTAGTCTTCCCAAATGTACCGTTTGGAGCAGCAGGCTGTTCAATTGTGTCCGGGCTGCGACGGAAGTCCCGTTGGACGAGTATCGCTCCGGCGAAGGCACGCCGGATGATTGCTGTCGTGATCGCATTCACCTCTGACGAAGAAGTATGAATGATGGCTCTGACAGCATGGCTGTCTCCCAGTGCGGCTTGCCGAGCACGAATGCGAACGGCAGAACGAAAATCTCGTCGCTGACATGCAGGGCCCACTGCCGCCATTCTTCCAGATTGGCGGCTACGACGAGGGATCGCATCCTGCGGGTGGCCTCCTCACACGCCTCGATCAGGTCGGATACGAATGTACCGCGACGATCCATCAGTACTCCCTTAGCGTTCGAGCAATGAAAATAGACCTGAGTCATGTACGCCTCCTTGCAACATCCGGGCGAGGAAGCTCGACCCTGCATGCCGGAGACATACTGCGCCGCAAAAGGGATTGTCCGTGATCATCCGCTACATGGTGCGGTTTGGGAGCCTCGCGGGGCTGTGATCGGTCCGGCCTCAACTCACATTCACGGACGAGGCATGGATCCAACGTCAGCGCTAGGCCGATGGCTGGGGCGTCAGCCGTGCTGCCCCGTCGTTAGCCGAACCTCGGCGGCAGCTGTCGTACCTGCGTCCCCTCGGCCGCGCCCGCCGTCGCTGGAACCGGGCGCATTGCCGTCGGAGATAGCAGCAAAACGCTGCATCATCTTGCAGTGCTTGGAAACGCGACATAGGGAAGAGGCTCGGAAGCCTGTCGATTAGTGGCGGGGCTGAATTGCCCCGCCAGTGACCTACAGAGGGCCGTACGAATTTCTATATTTATCGGCTAGTCTAGGTCGTTACTCCGCGGCCATAAATAGAGCCCACGGCCATTTCTGAGCGATGCAGCGGTGGCTTTAGGGTGGTTATGAACACCACGAAGCACAGCGCTCCGATTGCGAAGATGATAAGACTAAAAATGCAGTTTAGGTTCATCCGTGTTCCTCGCCGCCTTTTTGTCTGGGGCTGCATCATGCAGCCATGAACCCGATGATGAAGAGATTGACCCAAATCTTCCGTGACGGCGCTCACAATGTAGAGCCTCCTCTGCCTTCCCTGAGTCCCGCAGCGTCCATTTGCTTGGCTACTTCGCGATGGTGGCGCGGCTGCATGCCGTGTCGGACGGGATAGTGCTCTGCGACAGTCTTGGCAGCATGCGGGAAATGCCTTGTTACGCTCGACATCGGCGGCCCTCTGCGCTGGTCTTGGCTTACCCTTGCGCCTGCCGGCGGCGGCGGTCTTCGTTGCGTGCGATGGCCGCGAGTATGTCGAGCAGCATTCCCATCGAACACGTGGGCCGTGAGCAAGCCATTGCCGCCCGTGATTTCCGTCACAGATAGAAAAGCCACCCTTCAGTATGGTTCGAGCCACATGTTGTTGATTGCAACCCCTGAGGAGGAAATCTATGAGTGAAATGCGTGAACTGATCGATACGGACCTCGACGCTGTGTGTGGAGGGCATCACGGGCATCACGGGCATCATGGACATCACGGGCTTTTTAGCTTCGGCAATTTCGGCAATATCGTCAATTTCGGCAATATTTTCATACAGGAGAACATTGCCGTGCAGGTTGCTGTGGCTGTCGGCGCTAACGCCACCGCCGTCAATCTGCTCGGTGGTCAGCAGAACTCCGGCTTTATCAGCCGGGCAGCCGCAGTTTAGGCGAGTCGTGATCATGATTGATCTTGAAGAGATCGACTTGTCTGCGGCACCGGGCAGGGAAGACAGAGATTTGTGAGTGCCGTCACGGAAGATTCGGGTCGATCTCTTCATGGTGCGGTTCGCATGAACTAATGGAGCGAAGGTGACCCTGAACCACACTTTCAGTCTCATGACCTTCGCGCTCTTAGCGCTGTGCTTCGTTGCGTTCGTAGCCACCATAAAGCCGCAACCGTTGTATCACTCAGAAACGGCTATGGGTTCGATCTATGAGCGCGCCTTCAGCGCCGGAAGTTCTTGAATCGACCCGGCGGTCAGTCATGACGCCTCCAAGGCGCGCTGCACGGTGCTGGTGCCGACGCCGATCGTGCGGGTGATCGTGAGAATGCCCTTGCTTTCGCTGCGCAGCCGCCTGATGCGTCGTTGGAGCTCGACCCTGCTTCATCCCCCAGCGCTTCTCATCAGCGCTTCTGTGGCCGTCCTTGCGGCTGTCACGGCCTAGCTTCACGCCGTTTGCCTTGGCGCGTGCGAGGCCGGCGTTGACGCGCTCGACGACATGGCCTTCTCGACTTCGGCAAACAAGCCGCACATCTGGAACATCGTGCGCCCGAGGGGGGCGTGGTGTCGAGCGCCTGCTGGTGCAGGTACAGGTCGCACTTATTTCACGGCCTGGAGGTCGCCAGGAAGCCGACCAGATCCTGCAAGCTGCGGCCGAGGCGATCAACGCTCCAGGCCGTGATCATGTTGATCTAGCGGGCGGTGACATCCTTCAGCAGCCGATCGAAGCCAGGACGCTTGTTGTGGCCGTTGGAGCCGCTGACGTCGGCGTCCTCGTAGAGGCCGACGATCACCCAGCCCGAGCGCTTGGCGACCGCCTCCAGCTCGCGGCGCTGGTTCTCCGTGGTCTGTCCGTCAGTGCTGACACGCAGATAAATGCCGATACGCTTCATGGCTTGCTCCAACGTGGAGCTTTTTGATGCTCGCGAACAGCCCGTGAATTCAACGGGCGCCGGCGAAGTGGGGCGACTACGCCGAGCCATCGCCAATGGGGCCGGCAGCGGTCGCGCGGACGAAGAGGGTTGGGACAGCGGGACAGGCGCTGAGGAGGCCACCTGTCCCGCCGCGCTTACCGCGAACAGTAAACTGCTACGGTGCGCTAACTGCCGGATGACAACATATCGGCCTCTCCTCGACTGTGATGCACGGCACTGCGGCAAGTCAAGGCCGGAGCCGACTGTCGGTGATGGGATTCAGCGCCACGCGCTATGGGTCGAGCCCCCAACGCCCAGGGCAAGGACAATGACGACGTCGCGGCAACGCTGTCAGCGGTTGATGGGATCGAGGCTGCTGTCGTGGGTAGTAGGTCGGCGCAAGGGCTTAGGCGGAGGTTTGGGCGTTTGGGCTGCTTACGCGATGATTGAATTCCCGGTGACCGGGATGATGTAGGGCTGCCGGGCACGCGACCAGTTCGTTCGGTCCGGCGAACTGGTCGCGAACTACGAGGCAGAGGCGCAAGGAGGTATCAACCTGAGTGCCCCTGGTCACAGTCTGCGCTAGATTGAGTGCGGTAATGCAGCGTCAATGATCAGAAGTCCGGCGGATGTACCCGAGCCTGCTGATCCTCGAGAAGCCCCGACGTGCATCGTCGGGGCCTTTATTTTGGGTGCAATCATCAGCACGCAATGTCGGCTCTTGGACGCGAAGCATAATCATATGCTTGATCCGAGCCTTACCGGCAATGACCCGAACCTGGCATCTTGTGGCCGACTTCCAAGCGCTATCGGTGCCATTCGCAATCGTCGGATTTCCCTCGCTGTCGTTTGCAAATCCTGACGGGGCCGCTAGACATGTCGAAGTGCCAGCGACGGCATAGGTGCCTTTCAGATTGTCGCCAGCAAAAGCCGAAACCGACATATTGGCGAAGATCAATACCATTGCGATTTTGTAATCGTGTCTCATGGCATTCCCTCCTGTTGCGCGATTTCAATTCAGGCGATGGCCCCCTCAATTCGAGCAAGCGTTGCCCTAGGACAGTCCCCTGCGTCGGTGGGACACCCACGAAAGATGGCACAACAATCATACGTTGATGTCAGCTGAACAAGCGGCGGTAATGTGCGCACGCGCGTCATCACGCCACCTGTTGGGCTGACGGGCGCTGGTATTACGCAACTGGTAGCGGCATTTGCCGCATCGACATGCTTTCCGGCGGCGCGACAGGGACTGGATCAATCCCCGTTAGGCGTGAGCACCCTGGTCGGCCAAGTCGCCATAGGCGCGTCTTCGAATGATCCGGGATCAGCTTGTCGTCCGAGAGCCGCTGTAGGGCGCCACGTGAAAAATCCGTCCTCGGGCATCTACACGAGCAGTGAGGCACTGGCTCGCTTCGAGCCAGATGTTGTTCACAGATACAAAACTCTTTGGATAAATCATCATGATTCGTGAACTCATCGATACGGACCTCGAGGCGGTGGCTGGCGGTACTACCAACGTTGCTTCAATCTCGATCCCGACGTTGACCCAGACTCTTCTTCAGAATAACTCGCTCAACCAGACCGGTGTTGCTCTCGGCGGCTCCGTTGTCCAGGTGGCCGGCCCTCAGACGAACACCGGGGTCCAGGCTGGATCCATCAGCTAAGTCGGCAATGCCCGCGCACTCCACGGGCTGCTTCTCCCGAGGGGTGCGCGGATACTCTCAATCGAGAATTCTCACGGACACAAGAACCCTCGCGCAATGAACTACGGGAAGAGGTCTCGACACGGTGTCGATGCCCGGCAGCCACACAATTGATCTTGCTCTTTCAAGGACGCGCTTTCGTTCGCTACAATCCCAGTCGTAAGACTGTGATGCTGCACATGATGCTTGCGGATGATCGCCCGCCCCGCCGTTAGACTAGCGATGACCGGGTTCAAGCAACTGCCGCTTGGCAAAATCCGCAAACGGACCCGGAACGCTCATGAGCTCTGCGTAGCTTCCAGTTTGCACGACTTTGCCGCGCGAGAGCATGACAATACGATCTGCATTGCGCACGGTGCTGAGGCGATGCGCAATCACAATCCGCGTGATGCTCAATCGTTCCAGCGAGGTGCCGATGATGCTCTGGGTTTGGTTGTCGAGCGCGCTGGTTGCCTCATCAAACAGAAGAATCCGTGGTGAGCGCGCAAGAGCCCGGGCGATCAATAGCCGCTGCCGCTGACCGCCCGACAGCGTATTCACGCCTTCCGCAACCAGCGTATGCATTCCCATCGGCATCTGCGCGATGTCGGCATCCAGCGCCGCCAATCGGGCGGCCTCCCACGCCTTCTCCAGCGGCAAATCAACGCCGCCGCAAATGTTTTCGTAAAGGCTTCCGGTTGCGAGCTTGGTATCTTGCAGCACCACCCCAAGCTGCCGGCGCACGGCGCTGATGTCGAGCGTGTTGAGCGCCTTGCCGTCGAAAAACACCGTGCCGGCTTCTGCGCGCTCAAAACCGAGCAGCAAACGAAAGAGCGACGATTTCCCGCTACCTGAGGGACCGACGACTGCGACGTAGTCACCCGTCGCAATGCTTAGGCTGACGTCATCCAGGACCTTCGGCCCGCCTTGCATATAGCGGAAGACGACGCCGGAAAGTTCGATCTCTCCGGATAGCTCTCCGGGCGATCGCCGTTCCTCAGAGATCTCGGCAGGGGTCGAAATTACGGGCTTCAGTCGGCTGAGGTGAGGAATCGTCACCAGTGATTCGCTGACGCTTGAGGCCCAACTACCTATCGCGGCCGTGGCCTGTCCGAACGCTGCCAGAAAGGCGAGGAATGCGCCGAGATCGAGCAGGACGTGACTGTTTGTGTAGGAGGCAAGCGCATAGATGCTCAAGGTCGCCAGCATCGAAAAGGCGGTATCAAAGGTGCTCAGCGCGTTGGCCGCTTGCTGCGAGGCGATGAAATAGCGCCTCTGTACGGCAAATTGTTGCGACCATCGCGCTAACGCGCGCGCCGTTGCGCCGGCCACGCGCAGCTTGCCGACGCCCGCAATCAATTGTAGCACAAAGCCGCTGGCCTTGCCTTGCAGGTTGAAATGTTTAGTTTCGTAGTAGAGCCGCACGGCGCTCGTGGCAAGAATTGCAGCCGCTCTGATCAGCGTGAGCAGCAGTGCAATGCTGCCCAGTCGGAGGTCATAGTAGAGCATCAGCCCAATGCTGAAGAAAGAAAAGAACGAGGCCGTAAAGCCGCCCAGCACACGTCCGGTGAAGATCCGGCGAGTGGCGTCGATGCCCATGGCGCGATCGACCAAATCGCCGCTTGTATATTCGCGAAACAGAGAGGTGGGCAGGCGCAGCAATCGGTCGATCACCGCGGCCTGCAGCTTATAGTCGAGCAGACCTTCGAGCCTTAACGTGACCCGTCCTAGCATCATCTGCAAACTTGCCATCGCCACAGCGGTGACCGTCAGCGCTAGCGCACAAACAGCGAGCTGATCGATCTCGGTGCGAGGGATAACCGAATTGACCAGGACATTGGTGAGCAGTGGCGGGATCAGCGACAGTAGCCCGATTGCCATAACAGCCAACGCGATGCGCGCGATGCTGCTGGAAACGCCTCGCATCGCAAAGGCGAGCAGATCGCGATATTGGAGCGGGCGGAACGGCAACACTGGATAGAAAGTGATGGCCTCCGGCTTGAGCTCGCCGGCAACGGAGCGATCGACCAAGCGATGTCTTCCGCCCTTTGGGTCGAACACCGTGTAGGTGTTCGCCCGCTTGCGCACCAGAGCCACTGGACTACGTTCCTCTCCATGCCAACCGAGGAGCGGTCCAGCATCGGTCTTCCACCAGACATCGCGCAGGAGCACACGGCGGATCCGCAATTGGGCTGTGCGAGCGATCTCCAGAATGTCGCTGAAGGCCTGTCTTGTAGGTTGAGCGCGCTGCGAAAGCCTAACCGGTATTCCCAGTTCTTCTCCGACAACGCGGCAACTGCGAAGCAGCGGGTCTGTCGGGTCCCATTCGGATTGCGTACGATCGGCTTTTCTGACCACGACATCAGAGAGCCGCTCAAACGAGTCGAGCGTTTGCGACACAATGAGTTCGCCACGGCGGACCAAGCGTTCCCGCTCTCGAATGACGCCCTCTGCGAGGCCGCGCTCGAGATGGGCAATAACAGCCACCTGGAATCGATCAATCGCGGACCAGAGAACCAAGGAATCTGGCGGGTTCGGGTCGAGACGCAATTTGCACCCTTGCTCGCCGGCTTCCACCCACATCCCACCAGTCAAAGGGAAGGGTGGCTGTCCGGGAGCGAAGCTCGAGCCGACGTTCATGACCTTTGCTGTCCCGGTTTCGAGGTGTGCCCACAGGAGGTCCCGCATCGGACCGCGACGGCGGTCGCCCGGGTGCAGTTCAATCGCCTCACCGCTCACCAGCTCGGAAATGGCTTCGTTTGGCGCCGAGCGGACCATGAACGTCGCCAATTGGGCAATCCAGCCAGACACAGGACCAAAGGACGCCGCCCTGCGCGGCACCTCCAAAAGCTCAGTTCCGGGGGGGCCGACGGCGATGATTTGCAACCGGCTACCCGAGGTCTCGCAGGCATTGTGGAGGTCCAGAATGCATTCGCCGTTTTCGACTCGAAACAAATGCTGGCGCGTGCCTGACGGCTGGACTGCAAACAAATCGACGTGACCGGCTGCCACTTGAAGAACGTGCTCTTGGTCGCTGAGAAGCATCGGGCGCCGCGCATCGAGCGCGGTCCGGTGTAACAGACCGATCGGCACCTCGCGTTGATGCCCAACGAAATCCTCCGTGACAAATCGATCGGTCATTCGCGCGCCACCAACTTGGCATAGGAGGCCTGAAGCGCAAGAAGCTCTTCATGCGTTCCGCGCTCAACGATGCGCCCGCGTTCGAGCACGATGATTTCGTCGCAATCGCGTATCGTGCTCAAGCGGTGGGCGATGATGATGCAGCTGCAACCTCTGCGCCGCAGGTTGTCGTCGATGGATTTTTCCGTGATCGGATCGAGTGCAGCAGTTGCTTCATCCAGGACAAGGATCGAGGGATTGCAAACCAGAGCTCGGGCGATTTCGATGCGCTGACGCTGGCCGCCGCTGAAGTTCGTACCGCCTTCGTTGACGTGGCAGTCATAATTGCCTGGTCTGATCGCAAGGTCTTGATGAATCAGCGCGTCCTTGGCCGCCGTCAACAGATGGCGCTCGTCGGTTGTTGAATCCCAGAGCGTCAAATTGTCTCGCGCGGTTCCCTCAAACAGAAAGACGTCCTGGTCGACGTAGGCGACGGAGTTCGCAAAAACGTCCGCAGGGACGTCCGTCAGCCTACATCCGTCAAAACGAATCTCGCCGGACCAGGGTTTGTACAATCCGCAGATCAGCTTGCCGAGGGTTGATTTTCCGCTGCCCGACACGCCAACGAGTGCCACGCGTGAACCGGCAGGGATCACCAGCGAAAGATCCGCCAAAAGCGGCGGCTCGAGCACCGAATAGCCGAAGCTGATGTTGTGAAGTTCGAGTCGGCCGGTAAGCTTGGGCGGCAAGGCATCCGCATGTGCCGGCGGTTGCGGCGCTAGCGGGTACCGGTAGACATCCTCGAGCCGTTCGAGCGCTCCCTTGATGGTTTGCAGGCCGCCGAAATAATTAACGAGGTTGACGAAAGGCTCGGAGAAACTCAATGCTAAGGATTGGAAGGCCACGAGGCTTCCCAGTGTCAGGGAGCCCTGAATAACCCGCAAGCCTCCGACACCAAGAATCGCTGCGATCATGAGGCCCGAGAGCAGGGTCGGGACCATGTCCAATATGATGGCGGAGGCGCCGATCCTCTGTTCGGCGTTGAGGGTTTTGGCTTGAAGACCGGCCCACCGGCCGAAGGCGTCGTCCTCCAATCCACTTGCTTTGATGGTTTCGATGGTCCGCACCATGCTCACGGTCGCCCCGAGCAGCTTTCCCTGATCGAGCGCCAGCCGATAGCTCAGTTCCTGGCGGCGTGAAGCGACAAGCCGCAGGAGAAGAACATTTACCAAAGAGATTGCGACGCAAAGCGCGGTCAGGCTAACGTCGTAGACGGCCATGGCCGCGGCGAACAAGACCACCGACATCAGGCTGAGCGCATTGGCGGCAATGCCGCTTGAAAGCAGCCGGGCGATCTGTTCGTTGGCTGCAATACGGCCTGCAATGTCGCCGGCGTGGCGTTGGGTGAAGAATTCCAGCGGCAGCGTCATAAGACGCCATAGAAAGCGGCTGGTCATCACGACGGCGAGCTTGGTCTGCAGCCGCAATAGCAGCGATTGGCGTATGGTGGTCAGAACGGCCCGGAAGGCGGCCGTCAGCGCCATGCCGATCAGGAGCGGCACAAGCCAGCTGCGCGTGTGCTGGATCAAAATTTCATCAACAAATATTTTTGAAAATCCTGCGGCAACAATATTGGGCAGGACCGCGACGATGCTGACAACAACTAGCAGGGCCACCGCCTCCTTTGATTGGCGCAGCTCCCGCATGAGCAGGCTTATGCCCTTCGGTTTGCTGCCAACCTTCTCGAAGCTTTCGCCCCGTTCAAACACCAGGACAACGCCGGTGAACGCGAGATCAAGCTCGACCAGATCGATCCGCCGACGCCCGCTCGCGGGGTCATTTATGTAGGCGCGCTTTCTATCAATTCCTTCCAGGACCACGAAATGGTTGAAGTTCCAGTGAATGATGCAAGGCGTCGGAAGCTCGGCAAGTGCCGGAGGTTCGACGCTGTAGCCCTTCGCCGTCAGGCCGTATCGGCGCGCCGCTCTGATGATATTGCTCGCCTTGCTGCCGTCGCGCGATACGCCGCATGCGACACGAAGCTGCTCCAACGGAATCCACGCACCGTAGTAGCCGAGAATGATGCCAAGCGCCGCCGCACCGCATTCGACGGCTTCCATCTGCAGGATCATCGGTGTCCGCCGGGTGCGTCGGCGTGGCAACCAGCTCGCCATGCGGCTGACGTAAGATTTGGGCCGACCGCGCTCGCTGATTGGCTGCTTTGGAGAAGGCTTATCCATCAATTCCCGTGAGGTGCTTGAGCAGGGGTATCACCAGATCGAGGGGGCGCTGCCGGCGTGTTGTGATCTCGGCCCGCGCCAACGTTCCGCTCGTGAGATGAATGTTCGGCCCGTTGCCAACGGCCCATCGATAACCGGTTGGAGTGGAGGCGTCTTCATAGAGCGCAACCGTCGCGGCGTAGGGTGCACCGTCGTGCGAGAAGCGTGAAACCAGGCTTTCGTTATGCAGCAGCGCGGCCATGCCTTGCGGCGTCATCGGGAAATCAGAGATGCTGATCACGTTGCCCAGCATCATGCCAAATTCCTCGCGCTTCACCGTGCTCGGCTCGAGTTGCACCTGCATGCCAGGCTTAACTTGTTTGCCCCGTTCCGCGGGAACATAGACGACGGCTTGGAGCTTGGCGCCTTCGCTTTCGATCGCAATCACCGGTGTGCCGATGGCTAGCACCGAACCGGGCGAAATCTTCACTTCCAAAACCCGCCCGTCCATCGGGCTGATCACTTGGGTGTTCTGGCTCAGCTGTTCGGCTGCGGCATTCATTTGCCGCCGGGCCTCGTTGAGGGCAAACTCGGACTGCTGAATTTCACGCCCGCGATCCGTTTCCAGATCCGTCTTCTGCGACCGCAACTTTAAAATCTCGTTTTGGGCGTCAGTAAGACGCTGTTGCGCATCGGTCAGCTCCTGGCGTCGCTCTTCCAGATTGCGCCGCGTCGTGTATCCCTTGGCCAGCAGATCCTCCAGGTTCTTGACGTCGACGGTGAGATACCCGATGCGCTGGCTCGTTGCCTTGATCACCTGTTGCAAGGCGATTTCAAGTTTTGCAAAGTTCTGGCTCTTGGCGGCGAGTTCGCTTTCAGCTTTCGACACCCGGTCGGCGTGCTCCCGCTCGCGTTCATGAAAGACCTCGGTGGCTGCGTTGTGCTTTTGCTGAATCTCGGTTTGAACGATCTGGGCGATGGGCTGATCCTTACTGACGTGATCGCCCACCGTGACTGCGACCGACTGCAGCCGTCCGGCAGCGGCCGATACGGCGTCGACGACCTTACCGCCACTGCCGATCAGGATTCCGTCGCCCGAGACGCGAGTGGGCACGCGCCCGAAAATGCCCCACAGCACGGCCGCCACAAGCGCAATGCACAGCACAAGGGTAAGAATCCAGTCAGCGGGCTTGGTGATAACAACGAGATGATCGAGCTGCTCGGGAGACGCAGCCCGGTCTAGGGCCGCGGTGCGAAACGCCCGTTGCGGCCCGTCGGTCATGCTCGTATGCTCCGGCTTTGGGAGCGGTTCAGACGCCGACATGTCTGCACGCAAAGCAAGTGTGAACTGAAGTCGACGATGGCCGATCTTTGCACAGAAACAATCATCTAACAATAAGGGGTGGCAGGGAAGGACCAATTGGGATGCACGGCCTGATCACGAGATTTTCGTTCCCAGCGCGAGCGCACCGAAAGATGCTGGCGGCAAGCTTGGGGCTTGGGCTGTTCCTACCCAGTGTGTGCTGTGCGGGCGTCCTGTCCGAGAGCGATTTCAGGCAGGCGGAGAGCCTTAGGCCGCTCTTTGCCAACCTCATGAATGACCTTGTCGCAACCGTAAAGCGCCCCGATGTTTCCAGCGAGGACGCCGACTGTGTCAACTCGACTCTCCGGGAACTTCTTCAGATCTCCGACGAACTAGCAAGCTACGAGTACCTGATCACGATGGAGAAAGATCTGACCGACTTTGGCGACAAAAATCCAATGCGGGATATCGTCAAGTTTGCCGTCGACACGAGCAGCACGATCCTGATCAGCGAAAGAAGACGGTTAGTTCAGATATCCGAGCGGTGTACCAAATATCCGTTGGGGCAAGGCAAGACTCAGCAGGCCCTAACCATCATCGACACGACGACAGGCATATTGGCCTCCATTCGAGCTCGCCTTTGACATGGGCGAATAAAGCCGCCGCGCAGTAAGCGACTCCCGCGTCCGGAGATGACAGCGAAGGACTATTTGCTGATCCTAGTGGACGACGGAGCGCGCCCAGATCAGCGAGTGAGTAGCAGAGCACCATCGAGAACACCTTGGTGGCGCTTTTGTAAACCGGCGGCTCCTGACCGACAGACCTTGGCGATCAAAATCCAGGATCGTGACAGGTTCCCCAAGTTTGATCACCGCGCTCTCCCTCCGGCCTGCGGCGTCAACGTCTCGGCGCTGGCCGACCATCCCGGGTATGCCGTGGACGGTCGGTCGTCACGAAAATTGGAATTTCAAACGTCACAAGTGGGGAGAATTACTCCACAATGATCAGGCCGGTCTGCCTGCTTTGATCGGCGGCCCCGGGCTCCCGCGCGATACTTATTGGAGATGTTCCGTCGGGTTTGGCCCGCTTGCCACCACTGGGAGCGGGAGTATATTTTCTCGATGGCTGTCAGCTCGCCCGATCTGAAAGCGTTTTTGCTTGCCACACCTTTCTTCGGTGGACTCTCAGACGGGAGTTGCGATCTCTTGGTCTCAATGCTGGTCGAGCGCCGCTTCGACGTCGGTGCCACTATCGTGGCGGAAGGAGAACCGGGCCGCTCAATGTTCGTTGTTCACTCCGGCGAGCTCGTGGTGAGCAAGCTCGGCGGCTCGGGGCGCATAATTCGCATGGCGAGTCTTGGGCCGGGTGACTTTTTTGGCGAAATGACGCTTATCGAGATGCAGAACAGATCAGCGACCATCGTCGCGCAGAGCCCAACCCTCCTGTACGAGCTCACGGCTCGACAACTCTACGCGTACTACAAGGCCGACATCTACGCGTATGTGATGGTGATGCAGAATATCAACCGCGAGCTTTGTCGGCGGCTTCGCCGCGCCGACAATCGCATTGCGGAGCTGCAGAGCTTCACGCGAGTCAATGACGAAGTGACGTTTATGTCCGGTTTCGGTGCGCGGGGGACTTCAATGTGAGCCGGCTGCCCACCATCGGATCAACAACAGCGACAGCAACAACATGATCTGGGCGCCGGCGGCGGTGAATGTGACGAAGCGCTCAAACGATAAGGGGCCCCTTTTCGAGGACCCCCTATCTCCGACACTCTCGTAGCGGCTACCGGTCCGGTCAGGACAACCCGAGACTTGACGCCTTTCCCGCAGAACGTTGACCACTATTGGGCGACCACAAGAAAGGTCTTACTCGGGTCCAAAAGGAACTGCCCCCGGACTGCCAGCGTTATTCGCCACCTCTGGCTGGGCGTGAACAGGTGTACAACTTTGATGATGCAATGCCAAAGCGAAATCCAACGGCCGCGTCGCGGTTGCGGTTCCTTTCATTTGGCTGGCGAGACCATCCAGCCTTGCGTGGTGAGAGGCGTACCGCTGAAGCTTGGCCTCTCGCTGTGATCTCCGTCACTCAAATCTGGGCGCAATCAACGGGCTCTCCGGCGGCTGCTGCGTTTCCTCAGTCGGGTCGTCGTCCTCGCGTTCGCATTCGTCCATTTCGAGGTCTCACCGCTACCCATTGCCCGGCGCACCTGATCAAGCATGCGATCTAACTGCCGAGGCTCGGCCCATCCGGTAACTGTGCATACCCGGCAGTTTGGGACCAAATTTGGGGCCAAAAAAGCCCGCCGACAACATTACCAGCGGGCTCAGTTGGCGGGGATGATCCAACTTGTGCAACCGGGCATCGAGCCAAATTGCCGAATGACCAAGTCTGCCGTGAACGGACATCAGGCTCACCCAGCAGAGGGACCGCCAAGGCATAATCAACGCGTCTGCCGAGCTTGCACAGCGCGCAGAGCGGATGGTTTGCAGGCTTGGCTGGCTTTAGACCCAGCCGCGCTCCTGGCTGAACTTGTACCAGCGCTTGGCGGATCATAAAAATCGGAATTGGCGCCGAGCGTCGCCAGGAACGCGGCCTTGTAGTCCGGCGCCCGTCCCAGCCAGCCATAGGTGATTTTGGCCCATTCGGCGATCGCCTCGCGTCCGGCAATCATGTCGTCCACGGTTTTCGGCGCTTTGAAGAAGGCGTGTGTCATGCCGCCATTGCCGGTTCCGGTCGGCAGCAGCAGCTTGTGCTTGCGCTTGTCGTCGTGCAGCGCGTCGTAGAGGCGCACGACCATGCGTGCGGTGTTGCGGAAGGCCGGGTGCGTGGTGACGTCCTTCACCCGCTCGCCATAGATGTAGACGGTGCGGTCGTCGCGCAGCAAGTCCCGGTACTCCGCACCGGTTTGCGGGCGGGTGACTTTGACGTTGCCGATGTGCTCCGGCGCAATGTCCAACGCCGCATGAGTGGTGGCGCGTCAACCACTTCGAGTTAAAGTTTGCAATTTGCGCACGCGCATTCCCTTACGCAGTGTGCGGAAGTCCATGAAACCATGCTGTCCGCCTGGCGCGCAAGCCTCGATACCCACCAAGCAGGGCGGCAGCTTCTGGAAAAATGCCACGACCTGCTGGCGCCTTAACTGACGGCGGATGACCACCTGGCCGGCTGTATCAACGCCATGCACTTGAAAGAGCGGCTTGGCGATATTCAGGCCGATTATCGAAATTGACCGCATAGGCTGCTCCTCCGAATCGTGGAAGCCTCAAACGGCGCCCACTCCTTGGCACTCTCGAGCCGTCCACAGCATCAGAAGCGGACGTCAGCACCAAGTATTGAGGTCCACCTTTCTCGACGAACGCAACCCAATTAACTCTCGAGAACCAAATTCTTGGTGACGAGCTGGGGTTGCAGGCGTTTTTGTACCAATCTAAACGCGCTACAAGTATCGGCCGTGAATGTCGATGGTCGAACGCACACCGATATGACAATAATTTGCGGCTAACCACTCCTCAGCGCAGGTACGGCCCACGTCGCGCAGATAGGTGAGAAACTCCCAGTCTGCATTAAACTTGGAGGCGACGCCGAGGTCCTTCATGAACGATTCCGCCTCTATGGCATGAATCAGCATCGTCTTTATCTCGTCGCGCAGCGCGCCTCTGCTGACGAGCTTGTTGGCGAAGGCAATTGCTCGCATCTCGCGCATCAAAGACGAATTGAAGCTAATTTCGTTCAATCGGTTTAATATATCGCTCGCCGTGCGAGGAATCTCCCCACGCACAATTGGATTGATGTGAATAACGATGACGTCTGTGGATTGGCAGCCATAGATCAGCGGGAAGATAGCTGGGTTGCCCATGTAGCCGCCATCCCAATAGGCTTCGCCATCGATTTCAATAGCCTGAAAGAGCTGCGGAAGGCACCCGGAAGCGAGAACGGCCGAGACGGTGAGCTCATGGTTCTCAAAGATCTTCACCTTTCCAGTACGGACGTTTGTCGCACAAAGGAACAGCTTGACGACATTCTCCCTGCGCAGTCGCTCGAAATCGACGGTCTTCTCGAGCACGTCACGCAATGGGTTGTAGTTCAACGGGTTAAACTGATAGGGTGACAACAGTCGTGTCATCATGTCGAAGAACATGAAGGCTGGCGATCTCTCGATCCAACGATTTTGCGACAGACGATCGAGAATGGAGGGCTGCAGCGGTCCCCAGGCCGCAGCTTCGCTGATCCGGCGCCAATATTCGGCGAGAGTGAGTTTTGCGCCTTCGCGACCGCCTATCGTCAGGCCGTAAGCCAAGATCGTGCCGTTCATAGCGCCAGCGCTGGTAGCGCAGATCCCTTCGAACGACACCCGGTCATCTTCGAGCAGGCGATCCAAAACGCCCCAGGTGAAGGCGCCGTGCGCACCGCCACCCTGTAAGGCAAGGTTGACCGTCTTGCTTGCCGTACGCATCAGCGCTTACCGACCACGCTGTGCGCCACCGCTACTCCGCCTAGCAGCGTAATGAACTCGCGGCGTTTCACTGCGCATTCCCTCCACTTCGTGCGAGTGAAAGGATATCACACGTCGATACGGCAGGAGACGGTCCGGTGCGAGATTTCGGGCCGGGCTATGACGCTCTGGGTCATTCTCGACCGAGTCAGCCGGTCTTGCCTGCTAGTTGATGTCCGCTTTACCTGAAAACGACCTTACGCGCTCGCGAAACAACGCGAAGGGACACAAGCGAAAGCGGGCACCAAGGTTGCAGCGTCGCAATGGCAGGATAGGTTCGCGATCTATGTTGCAGTGCTTCTATGAATGCAGTGCGAAGAGCTGGTGCGCTGACCCTTATATTCTAGCCGACAGGGCGACCCGGCATTAACATTGGAGGTGCAGTCGAACCGGATGTCGCCAATGAATGAAGCGAGCGCGACATTTGCATGGTGGAACGTATCTGAGGACTTCGCTCTGTTCAGAACGCTCAGTTCAGAACAGCGGATGACGGCTCTGAACGCAATGGTTCGCCTGGATCTGGTGCGGGGAGAAAGGCTGGTTGCCCAAGGTGGCCCCTCGGACTCGTTGTTTTTGGTGCTGCACGGTGCGCTAGCCGTGTGCCGAAATGGCGAACTCGAACCTCTCGCCGAGCTCCGTTCCGGTGAATTGGTTGGTGAAATCGGCTTCTTCGCAAATGTCCCGCGCACTGCCAATGTAATTGCAATCCGCGACACCAGCGTGCTCGTGTTGACACGTACGGCCTACCAGAAGCTTGCCAGGGACGCCCCTGCCATTGTTGAGGCAGTACTTGCAGCGCTCGCGCTCCGCTTTGGCAAGGAGACCGCGCGCCTCGCGCCGCTTCGCGCGTCGCCAAAGGCCAGAACGGTGGCCCTAATCGAAGGTGGACGCGAGCTGTTGCCTGGCGCCTTTGATCGTCGAATCCGCGATGGGCTCGCCGCCACCGATGCGGAGGTCGTTGATGCCGCCCGCATCAACTCCAAGTTTCCCGGTCGAGCCCCGGATGCGCCCGATGTCGCTGAATGGCTTAACAGACTCGAACACACCGCGCCACTCGTAGTTTACCTCGGAGATCACGATGACAATGCCTGGACACGCAAGGCTATCCGTCAGGCCGACATGGTTGTGTTCGGGTGCCGTGGCGATGCGCCGGTCGGACCCTTGACGGATGTCGAGGCTTTTGCCTGCGAGGTTCACCCAAGGTCGGCGCGACGCCTCGTTCGCGTTCATGATCGACGGAGCAGTCAGGTCAGCGGAACCACGGCCTGGCTTGCTCGGCTGCCCTCCTTCATGCATCACCATGTCGCGCTGGAAGATCAGGTTGATTTCGACAGTCTGATCCGCTTCCTGTCGGGTCGCGCGATTGGATACGTCGCCGGCGGCGGCGGAAGCCTTGGATCGGCGCATGTGGGGGTCTACAAGGCCTTCTGCGAGCTTGGCGTAGTATTCGATATCTTTATCGGCACTAGTGTCGGCTCTGCCATGGCGGCCGGATTTGCGAAAAACCTCGAAGCCGAGGATCTTGAGCGCGGCACGCACGATATTTTCGTCAAGAGTCGCAGCTTCCGGCGGCCAACCTGGCCGCGTTACGCCTTGCTGGATCATAAGGCGTTCGATCGGGCGCTCGCCCGTCAATTGGGCCACGACTGCCGGATCGAGGATTGTTGGCGACCTTTCGCGGCAGTCGCAACCAATCTTTCGACCCATAATTTGGAATTAATTCGCTCGGGACCGCTGTGGCAGGCGGTGCGTGCCTCGAGCGCAATTCCTGGATTATTGTCGCCGTTCTACACGCCGGAAGGTGCGATGCTTGTCGATGGATGCCTGATCGATAATGTTCCGCTGGCACCGATGCATCAACTAAAGAGTGGCCCCAATCTGGTTGTGCATTTCGGCGAGCCGGCTGCTGAGCTGTTTGATGTCGCGTATGATGCGTTGCCGGGACGACTTGAGCTGGTCGCGGCAATGCTGATGCCGTTTCGTAAGAAGCTGCTTCCTGCCGCGCCGAGTGCCGTCAATGTGCTGTGGCGAAGCCTCGTGGCGCATCAGCGCTACGATACGTTGCCGACGGGACCACTCGATCTGGTAATACGCCCGCCCTGTCCGATCGGGGTAGATGTGACGGACTTCGACCGCCATACTGAGATTTTTCAGGCGTCTTACCTTTGGGCTCGACAAGCTATCGTGGCGCTGCAAGCAGAGGGCAACCCGGCAATGGCCGCCATCCTCGCCGCCGGAAAACCGGCAATGCGAGGTGCGGTGCTCGTCGAGTCTCGTCAGTAGCGCTCATCCAGTTGAGCTACGGGTGCGTTTCGCTGTTCATTTCGCCGATTGGCCGCGCCTCGGGATTGACCTGAGATATTGATCAGGCCCAATGTCCGGGTCAGGGACAATCGCGTCGTTATGACACTGTGACCGCGACTTCCGGTCTAGCCTAATGAGCAGACATTGTCGACGCTCGGGGTATGTCTCAAACGGGGCGACTTCCGGACTCGTGCTCCGCAAACAAGAACTTACTCGATGCTGGCCATTGAACGGTCCCAGTCAGTAACCGCAGCGGTCGTGGTTAAGCGGTTCAAAGCGTCTAGGGAGGCTGCTTTCCACCCTAAGCTCCCCTGCGATCCTGGTTACCAATCACGCAGCGCCATGCCGCCAGGCACTCTGCCGGACGCTGGTTCATCTACTCGGCGAGCTGTGGCGCGCCCATCAGACAGGACTGCATCGAAATGTGGGCGAAGTCCGAGGTGGTGACGATCTGTTCGTGGCAATCTATCGGAGAAGAGAGACTGCAGAGCACGGCGATGACCTTGATCACGACAGGGGACCCCCGTCGCTGCGATGGGCTTTTGTGCCGCTGACCGTATGACTTATCGATGCCTTGTCATGCTGCTCCCTGACCGGATCAGCCGCCGGGAAGATGCTGTCATATATCGCGAGGGCTTCTCGAACTAAGCGGGCTTGCTCGCGCTCAGACTTTGAGACAAATCGAATAATCTCGCCCATATTGAATGCTCCTGCTACTATCAAGAGGGACCATACCCTTTATGCGAAGAATAGGCGCGGCCTTGCTATTCAATCTGTGCTGCGTCTCACCATCCGCAGCGTGCTTTGAAAGACTTCGGGGAACTTCAATTTACTAAACGAGCTTACTGATCGCGAACGCAGCAACGAGAAACACGCCGATAATCAATGCTGGCATGACGTGATCTTCCTCCCCTCTCATGTGAACAACATCTGGCTCGAAGCGAGCCAGTGCCTCACTGCTCGTGTAGATGCCTGAGGACGGATTTTTTATCTGTGAGAGAAATCACGTGGCGCCCTACAGCGGCGTCGGACGTCAAGCTGATCCCGGATCATTCGAAGACGCGCCTGTGGGCGACTTGGCCGACCAGGGTGCTCACGCCTAACGGGGATTGATCCAGTCCCTGTCGCGCCGCCGGCAGTGGGTGTGCGGGCAGAAGTGCGCGCAAAAAACCCACCACCCTCGGGAGCAGCCCGGGCG
>NZ_JBANAZ010000067.1:0-51664 GCF_059803455.1 Bradyrhizobium sp. UFLA05-108
GAAAGGCGTCGCGCGATTTCCCCGACATCGGAATGCCGCGGCGATGGCCGCGGATGGTGAGCCTGTCCGGCCTGGTCTGATCAAAGACCGATTTCAGAATATGCGGCAGCACCGCCGTCACGAGCGACACCGCAAGCACGTGGTTGGCAACCGGCCGCGCTGCCGGACGTCGCGTCGAGGCGTAGAGCCAGCCGGCGGCGGCGAGGGCCAGCAGCACGTGCTCGTCGGCGCCCCAAGTGAGGGCCTCCGCGGCCTCTTCCATGCGTGGGTTGGCATGAGCGGCGATTTCATCGGCGATCGCAATATCGATCCAGGTCGGCTTGACTGTAGCGAGTGCCATCGTTGGTCGGTCGGCGAAGGAGCTCCGTGTCAAGGTTGTAAAGCGGGGGCGCGAGCGAAGTTCCGCTTCCGTGGCCTTTAAGGCTGCCCCGATCCGCCCGCCGAACCATAGATCTGCCCCGTGGCGTAGCTCGCGTCCGCTGCGGCCAGCTGCACATAGATCGAGGCGAGTTCCGCCGGCTGGCCGGGACGACCCATCGGCGTCTGGCCGCCGAACTTTTCCAGCTTCCGCCGGAGACCTGAAGCGGCGTCCAGATCGGGCCTGGCGCGACGCCGTTGACGCGGATACCGCTTGGGCCAAGCTGCTTTGCCAGCGACTTGACGTAGTTCATCGTCGCCGCCTTGGTCCGTGCGTAGGGCGAGGGATCGTGGGCCTGCTCCGACGTGGTGCCGATGATGCAGGCCCCCGGCTTCAGATGCGGCAGCGCCGCCTTGATGATCCAGAACGGCGCGTAGATATTGGTCTTCATTGTCGCATCGAAATCATCCGAGGAGACATCGAGGATCGAGTCGCGTGCCTGCTGCCGCGCGGCGTTGCAGACGATGACGTCGAGCCCGCCGAGGCCCTGCATCGTGCGTTCGACGAGCTCCTTGCAGAACGTTTCGCTCCGAAGGTCGCCGGGAATGGCAATGCCGATGCGGCCTTCCTTCTTGATCAGCGTGATGACGTCCTGTGCATCCGGCTCCTCGTTCGGCACGTAGACGCGCGATGACGATATCTCATCGCGCTCTTAGTGCTTTTAGTTAAGAGGCGGTGAGATGCCGACAAGTCTGTCGGCATTCACAAAGCGGCGCAGTTCTCACTTTCTGGACTGGCCGACGCTCGGCGCCTTGCCGAGCTCCTGTGCCATGTCGAGATGGTGTTTCAGTGCGGGCAGCGTCTTGCTGGCCCAGTTCTTCAGCTCGGGATTGTCGCCGCCATTGGCATAGCGCTCGAACAACGATACCGCGTCCTTGTGTGCGCTGGCTTGGTAGGAGTCGTAATCCGAGCTGAAATCCTTGCCTGATGCGCCCTTGAGTTTGTCGAGCTTGCTCTGATGCGAGCTGTCGAGGATCGTCGGCACCGTCGCCTGGACCTTGCCGCTGCTGACGAGCTGCTTCAGCTCCGTCGAGGTCTTGGTGTGATCAGTCACCATCTGCTGCGCGAAGGTCTTCTCCTGCGCATTGCCCTTCTGCTCGGCGAGCTTGCTTGATTCGATTTCGAACATGTCGCTGATCGCAACTTCCTTGACGAAATCGGCCGTGGCGGGAGCCACGCCGAGCACCGAGTTCACGCCGGTTTTCTCGCCGACCGATTGCGCGAGCACGGGGCCTGCGAGCAGGCAACAGCCGACTGCGATCAGTGTGCGTCTCATGGTTCCTCATCCTCCGACTTGGCGGCGTTCAGAACGTGGTCGCCGCGCTGGTGTTGTGGGGCGACCAACATTCGGTTTGAGCGCTTGTTCCAATGCCCCCGCTAGTCAGTCGGATTGCGGCCGGTGCGCGGGTTGAGCGGCTTGGTCGGCGGCCGCCGTAGCCCTTCAGGCAGGAACGGCTCGCCGGCTTGCGCACTCGGCATCGCGCGCACGTCGGCGTAGCGCTGCGCCCTCTCATGCGGGGTCTCGTTGTTGTTAATCCGCCGCTTCACGTCGACGCCGCCGACGGGATCATTGACGCCATGCTGGATGTCGCGGAAGTCGCTCATGTCTCACTCCTTTCAAGGCAGGATGGATTCGAGCATATGGCGCGCGGTGCTCTTGAATTCGCGTCAGGGAAAACCGCTGCTTTTCAGCCTTGTTCCAGGCCGCGGCGGGGAACACGTGGCGGGAGCGCCGGAACGATCGCTTCGCGGTTTGGTTGATCCGCAAAAGCGAGTCTCAACGGAGATCTCACCATGATGGATCAAAGCGAAACAGGCGCGCTGATCGGCAGCGACAAGGTCGAGGGGACTTCGGTCTATGGCGTCGACCACAACAGGATCGGTTCGATCGAGCGCGTCATGATCGACAAGAAGAGCGGCAGGGTTTCTTACGCCGTGCTCGGGTTCGGCGGGTTCCTCGGGCTCGGCAACGATCACTATCCGCTGCCCTGGCAGTCTCTGAAATACGACACCGACCTCGGCGGCTACGTCACCGGCATCACCGCCAAGGAGTTGCGCGGTGCCCCACACTACGGCCAGGCCGCCGAGTGGAACTGGAGCGACGAGGCCAAGGTGCGCGCGCTGAACGCCTACTATGGCGTGCCGATCATCTAGCGCAAATTCCGAATAGGAGTTTCCGATGAGCAGGGAAAAGCCCACGGACGATCCCCGACAGCAAAACGACTGGGGATCGCATGCACAGACGGACAAGCCCTGGAAAGGCAATCCGGAGAAGGAACAGAGATCGGGCGAGGCGAAGCCCGATCTGGAGAAGTGGCACGAGAGCAAGACGCATTGACCGTGCGAGGGCCGGGGAGTTCGTCTCAACGGGCGAAAGCGCGCGCCACTTTGTCGGTGTCATCGCCCGGCGCGACCGGGCGATCCAGTATTCCAGAGACGGTTGTGGCTTCGCGGATGAGCCGCGGCGTACTGGAGGCCCCGGTCAACCGGGCATGACGGCGGTCGCACGCGTGAAATGCGGACGAGCTGTCAGTACGTCTGAACTAATCGAGGTACTGAATCGTGGATGCTCAAACACGAGCGCGTGGGCCGTCCGCGGAGCAGCCGCTGTTGCCGGAGCAGCCGCTGTTGCCCCCGCACAAGGACAGCCCCCAGGACGTCTCGAACAAGGCCCGCGAGGCGGCGGATGCATCACCCGCGCCCTCGTTGCGCGACCGCCTGCGCGAGCACTGGCTGCTCACGGCCGCGGGTGCCCTCGTCCTGGTCGCTCTGCTCGTGGCCGGCATCGTCTACTGGCTCAACATCCGGCACTTTGAATCGACCGACGATGCTTTTGTGGCCGCGCGCAGCTTTTCCGTCGCCTCGAAGGTCGCCGGCTACGTCACCGACGTCCCTGTCACCGACAACCAGCACGTCAATGCCGGCGATCTGCTGGCGCGGATCGACGAGCGCGACTATCGGATCGCGCTTGACCAGGCCGAGGCGCAGCTCGCGGCCTCGCAGGCCAATATCGGCAACGTCGAGGCCCAGATCGACTCCCAGAAGGAGCAGATCAACCAGGCCAAGGCACAGCTCGAACAGGCCCAGGCCCAGCTCAAATTCGCGCAGGAAGAGGACGCGCGGGCGCAGGATCTCGTCCAGAAGGGCGCCGGCACTGTTCAGCGCGCGCAGCAGACCCACTCTGACCTTCAGGCGCAGCAGGCCAACACCGAGCGTGCGAAGACTGCGGTAATCAGCGCCGAGCTCGGCATCAAGACGCTTGAGGCGCAGCTCGAAGGTGCGAAGGCGCAGGCGAAGCAGTCCGAGGCGCAGCGCGATCAGGCCAGGCTGAACGTCGACTACACCAGCGTGCTAGCGGCGCAGCCTGGGCGCGTCGTCAAGCTCAGCGGTGCCAAAGGCACCTACGTCACGCCGGGCCAGAGCTTGATGATGTTCGTGCCCGATGATGTCTGGATCGTTGCGAACTACAAGGAAACGCAGCTCAAGGACATGCGGCCTGGCCAGTCTGTCGAGATCCGCGTCGACGCCTATCCCGACCGCAAGCTCACTGGTCGCGTGGCGTCGGTGCAGCCGGGCTCCGGCACTGCATTCAGCCTCCTGCCGGCGGAGAACGCGACCGGCAATTACGTCAAGGTGGTGCAGCGCGTGCCCGTGAAGATCGTGGTCGACAGCTGGCCGGCCGATCTGCCGGTGGGACCGGGCATGTCGGTCGTGCCCTGGACGAAGGTGCGATGACCGACATCGCGCAGGGTGGCGCGGCGGCGGGTGGCTGGTCGCCGGAGCGCTCCGCGGCGGGCGGACACAATCCCTATCTGATCGCCTTCGTGGTCTCCATCGCCACCTTCATGGAGGTGCTCGACACCACCATCGCCAACGTCTCGCTACGCCACATCGCCGGCGGGCTCGCGGTCGGCCTCGACGAAAGTACCTACGTCATCACGAGCTACCTCGTCGCCAACGCCATCGTGCTGTCGATCTCGGGCTGGCTCTCCACCGTGATCGGCCGCAAGCGCTTCTACATGATGTGCGTTGCGACCTTTGCGGCGGCATCGCTGCTCTGCGGCTTCGCCTGGAGTCTCGAGGCTCTGGTGCTGTTCCGTATCTTGCAGGGTCTCGGTGGCGGCGGCATGGCTACGAGCGAGCAGGCAATCCTTGCCGACTCCTTTCCGCCTCACAAGCGCGGGCAGGCGTTCGCGATCTATGGCGTCGCCGTCGTGGTCGCGCCCGTGATCGGCCCGACGCTCGGCGGCTGGATCACCGACACCTATTCCTGGCATTGGGTGTTCTTGATCAACGTACCGATGGGCCTCGTCTCGTTGTTCCTGGTCGGCACGCTGGTGAAAGAACCATCCGGTGCGGAAGAGGAGAGGGCAGCCCTGCTCGCGAGAGGGCTACGTGTCGACTATATCGGATTTATTCTTGTCGCGGTCGGTCTTGGCTCGCTCGAATTCGTGCTCGATGAAGGCCAGCGCAACGATTGGTTCGGATCGAACATGATCGTCGCCTTTGCCTGTCTTTCCGCTTTTTGCCTGCTAGCGCTAGTTCCCTGGGAATTGCTGCGCGACGATCCCATCGTCGATATTCGCCTGCTCGGGCGGCGACAGTTCGGCGCCTGCTTCGTAGTCATGTTGGGCACCGGCGCGGTGCTGATCTCGACGACGCAGCTCATTCCGCAGCTCTTGCAGACCGAGCTGAACTACACGGCGATGCTTGCGGGCCTCGCTCTGTCGCCCGGCGGCGTCGCAACGCTGGTTCTGATGCCGGTGGTCGGCCGCCTCGTCAGCATGGTGCAGCCGAAATATCTCATCATGACGGGTGCGGCCATCTGCGCCGTCGCGATGTGGCATCTCACCGGACTCAACGGCGACATCACCTATGGCTATGCGGCGATGGCGCGCATCTTACTCGCCCTCGGTCTGCCCTTCCTGTTCCTGCCGGTGACGACGGCCTCTTATGATGGCGTGCCGCCGGACAAGACCAACCAGGCATCTGCGCTCATCAACGTCGCGCGCAATATCGGCGGCTCGATAGGCGTTGCGCTCGCGCAGACCATCCTGGCGCAGCGCCAGCAATTTCACCAGAGCCGGCTGATTGAGCATCTTGCGCCGTCCGATCTCGGCTATCAGCAGGGTGTGGATGCGATGACACGGTTCTTTCAGGCGCAAGGCTCGAATGCATCGGATGCGGCCTCGCAGGCGATCGCCTGGGTCGGCAGGACCTTGCAGCAGCAGGTCGACTTCCTCGCCTATATCGACGTGTTCTGGACGCTTGCGATCATCGCCGTCCTGATGATCCCCGTCGCTGCGATGCTTCGTCCGATCGACCTGCATGCCCCGGCGCGCGGGCATTAATTGCTTGGCCGTTCGCAACGGTCCAATGACCTAAGTCTGAAAAAGGAACTAATCTGAAAGATCAGGATATTTTGGCCTACTACCCTGGAAGTGCAGCGAAAATTTGACAGTTCTATTTTAGAACTATAGGTTTGCTGTCGATATCACCCGACGACCTGTGCTGCGTGGGCGGTCGATACCGCCACGGCGCAGCCCTCATGAGGAGGCGACCTTGTCCAAGCGAAACGCCACGGCTGCCATCATCGGCGCCGGCGATTATATCGGCGCCGAGATCGCGAAGAAGTTCGCATCTGAAGGCTTCACCGTTTTCGCCGGCCGTCGCAACGGCGACAAGCTCGCACCGCTGGTGAAGGACGTTGAAGCGGCCGGCGGCGAGATCCACGCCCGCTCGCTCGATGCGCGCAAGGAGGAGGAGATCATCTCCTTCCTCAATGACGCCGACAAGCACGCGCCGCTCGAGGTCTGCATCTTCAATGTCGGTGCCAACGTCAATTTTCCGATCCTCGACACCACCGAGCGCGTATTCCGCAAAGTCTGGGAGATGGCATGCTATTCCGGCTTCCTTGCCGGGCGCGAGGCGGCGCGGCTGATGCTGCCGCGTGGCGGAGGCAACATCTTCTTCACGGGCGCGACGGCCTCCTTGCGCGGCGGCAGCGGCTATGCGGCGTTCGCCAGCGCCAAGTTCGGCCTGCGCGCGGTCGCCCAGGCGATGGCGCGCGAACTAGGCCCGAAGAGCATCCACGTCGCGCATCTCATCATCGATTCCGGTGTCGATACCGAATGGGTGCGGCAGCGTCGCCTGGAGGCGCTCGGTCCCGATGCGCTCGACAATCCCGATCTCCTGATGCCGCCGGCCTCGGTCGCGGAGTCCTATTGGCAGCTCTATCAGCAGCCCAAGAGCGCCTGGACCTTCGAGATGGAGATCCGTCCCTTCGGAGAGAAATGGTGACCGTGGCGCGGATCTACGGCTAAACTCGCGCCAGACAAACATCCGGGAGGAGGACGCTTACGTGAAGACCGCGATCACCGAACTTTTCGGCATCGAGCACCCGATCATCCAGGGCGGCATGCATTTCGTCGGCTTTGCCGAGCTCGCCTCCGCCGTCTCCGACGCCGGCGGACTCGGCATCATCACCGGGCTCACCCAGAGGACGCCGGAGCTGCTCGCCAAGGAGATCGCGCGGTGCCGCGAGATGACCGACAAGCCGTTCGGCGTGAACCTCACTTTCCTCCCGACTTTCTCGGCACCGCCTTATCCCGAGTACATTGCAGCCATCGTCGAGGGTGGTGTCAGAATCGTCGAGACCGCGGGCCGCAGCCCGGAGCAATACATGCCGGCGCTGAAGGCAGCCGGCGTCAAGGTGATCCACAAATGCACTTCGGTGCGCCATTCCCTGAAGGCCGAGCGGATCGGCTGCGATGCGGTCAGCGTCGACGGCTTTGAATGCGGCGGCCATCCCGGCGAAGACGACATCCCCAACATGATCCTGCTGCCGCGCGCGGCGGAGGAGCTGAAGATCCCCTTCGTTGCCTCCGGCGGCATGGCCGACGGACGCAGCCTCGTCGCAGCACTTTCGCTGGGTGCCAGCGGCATGAACATGGGCACGCGCTTCATCGCCACCAAGGAAGCCCCGGTGCACCAGAACGTGAAGAACGCGCTGGTCGCAGCGAGCGAGCTCGATACCCGCCTGATCATGCGTGCGCTGCGCAACACCGAGCGCGTGCTGAAGAACGCCAATGTCGACCGTCTGCTGGAGATCGAGCGCGATAAGCGCGACAAATTGAAGATCGACGACATCCACGACCAGGTGGCTGGTGTCTATCCCAGAATCATGATCGAGGGCGAGATGGATGCCGGCGCCTGGAGCTGCGGCATGGTCGCAGGCCTCATCCACGACATTCCCTCCTGCAAGGAACTCGTCGACCGCATCATGAGCGAGGCCGACGAGATCATCCGCGACAGGCTGATGGGCTTCCTCGACGGCAAGGCGGCGGCGCGCAAGGTCGCGTGACGTTGAATTTGCGACCCAAACGATGAGGATCGCGATCAGCGATCCTCATCGCGCCGCGTCATGGCGAGCCGATCAACAACGCGTGTGTTGCCTCGCTCCGCGGCGTACTGTTTGCTGACGGGTCAGGACTGGGGCCTCTCCCGAAACGCCATGGACAGCGAACCCGTAACCGTCAGGCGACGTGATCTTCTTGCGTTGATCGGCACGGTAGCCGGCAGCGCTGCCATGTATCATGCGATGACGAGCCTCGGGCTCGCATCGGAATCGCGCTACAAGGGGCCGATCCGGCTGGAAGGCGATCCCAAAGGCGCCTCCGTGCTCGTGCTGGGCGCGGGCCTTGCCGGCATGACCGCGGCGCTGGAGTTGCGCAAGGCAGGCTACACAGTCCAGATCCTCGAATTCAACGGTCGTGCCGGCGGCCGCAATTGGACGCTGCGTGGCGGCGATGCCTTCACCGAGCTCGGCGGCCACAAGCAGGTGTGCGAGTTCGAGGATGGTCTCTATCTCAATCCCGGACCGTGGCGCATTCCCTATCATCACCGCGCGCTGCTCGATTACTGCAGGCGCCTGGGCGTCGCTCTCGAGCCGTTCAATCAGCTCAATCACAACGCCCTCTTGCATTCGGTGCGCGCCTTCGACGGCAAGCCGCAGCGCCTGCGCGCCGTAAAGGCGGATTTCCAGGGCCAGATCGCCGAGCTGCTCGCAAAGGTCACGCAGCAGGGCAAGCTCGACGAGACCGTCTCGAAGGAGGATCAGGAGATCCTGCTCCAGGCGCTGCGCTCCTGGGGCGCGCTCGATAATGGCTATGGCTACAAGGCAAATCTGATCTCGGCGGAATTCCGCGGCTACACCAAGGATCCCGGTGGCGGATTGACCGCGATGCCGGAGCCGAGCGAACCGGTGGGTCTGTCGGAAGTGCTGAAGTCGCGGCTCTGGCGCTATTTGCGCGGCTTTGCGCACTACAATTTTCAGACCACGATGTTCCAGCCGGTCGGCGGCATGGACATGATCGGCAAGGCCTTTACGAAGGAGGTCGGCGATCTCATCCGCTACAACGCCAAGGTGACGCAGATCCAGCAGGACGCGCGCGGCGTCACCGTCAGCTATGTCGATGCCAAGAAGCCCGGCGCGGTGCAGCAGGTCCATGCCGACTGGTGTGTCTGCACCATCCCGCTGACGATTCTGAGCCAATTGCCGCTTGACGTCAGCGCCGCCATGAAGTCGGCGATCGATGCCGTTCCCTATGCCGCTTCCGTCAAGATCGGCCTGCAATTCAAGCGTCGGTTCTGGGAGGAGGACGAGGCAATCTATGGCGGCATCAG
This sequence comes from Bradyrhizobium sp. UFLA05-108, assembly GCF_059803455.1. Classification (NCBI taxonomy): domain Bacteria; kingdom Pseudomonadati; phylum Pseudomonadota; class Alphaproteobacteria; order Hyphomicrobiales; family Nitrobacteraceae; genus Bradyrhizobium; species Bradyrhizobium sp. UFLA05-108. The sequence goes on from NZ_JBANAZ010000067.1 coordinate 9,104, forward strand.
CTACACCGATCTCCCGATCCGCCAGATCGCCTATCCGAACTATCACTACAACCGCGCCGGGCGCGGTGTGCTGCTCGGCGCCTATCTGTTCGACGGCCCTAACTCCTACGAATTCACTGCGATGTCGCCGGCCGAGCGGATCGCGCGCGCCGTCGAGTTCGGCGCCGTCATTCACCCGCAATACAAAAGCGAATTCGAAAATGGCATCGCCGTCGCATGGCACCGGGTGCCCTTCGTGCTCGGTTGCAGCGGCGACTGGAGCGACGAGACGCGCGCCGCGCACTACGACAACCTCTGTCAGATCGACGGCCGCATCGTGCTCGCGGGCGAGCACGCCTCCGCACTGCCGGCCTGGCAGGAGGGTGCGATCCTCTCCGCGCTTGACGCGATTGCGAGGCTGCATGACCGCGTGGTGAGAACATGATGAGTGAGGGTTTTCGATGGGAGCGATGGCCGGTGCGGCTTGCCTTGTCGGCCCTCATGATGCTGTCGGCAACCGCGCGGGCGCATGACGGTCCCGAAAACCGCATCTTCAGCTCGGGCTTCAATTTTGCGGAGACCACCGGCGAGGAGCTATTCGCCAATGTCTGCCAGGGCTGCCACATGCCGGATGCCGGCGGGGCCTCCGGCGCCGGCGCCTATCCGTCGCTCGTCGCCGACAAGAATCTGGAAGCGCGCGGCTATCCCGTCTATCTCGTGCTTAACGGCCGGCGCGCCATGCCTCCGTTCGGCGAGATGATGACGGATGCGCAGATCGCCGCCGTCGTGAATTATCTGCGCACGCATTTCGGCAATGCGTACGGCGATGCAGTGACGGCGAACGAGGTGAGGGACGCGCGTCGTTGACGTCCCGGCAAGAGGGGAAGCCAATGAAATTCACCACCGCGGCCGTCATTGGCGCGCTGCTTGCGATTGCCCATGCGGGCACGGCTCACGCCGAGGTCATCCGGCACCCCATTCCGAACTCGACCTTTCCGATCGCGCAGGCGGTGCAGGTCACCGGCAATGCCACGACCTATTATGTCAGCGGCCAGGTGCCGCCGGCCGCCAACAAGAATGCCGATCCTCAGAGCCGAGAGGCCTATGGCGACACCAAAACTCAGACTGTCGGCGTGCTCAACCGCATCAAAGGCATTTTGGAGGGGCTCGGCCTCACCATGGGCGATGTCGTCAAGATGCAGGTCTTCCTGGTGCACAATGCGTCGGCACCGATGGACTTCAAGGCCTTCATGGAGGGCTACACCCAATTTTACGGCGGCAGCCAGCCCAACCTTCCAGCCCGTTCGGTGGTTGGCGTCGCTGCGCTTGCCAATCCCGGCTTCCTGGTCGAGATCGAGGTGATCGCGGTGAAGGACGCGAAATAAGACGGGGGCGGTTGCAAAAACGGCAGAACGATCGCGCTTGCCAAAGCGCGCCTCCGCTGTCTGAATTCAGCGAGGCTGCATTCTGGAGCACGCGATGAAGACGACGATCACCAACAACGGTGTTTCAGGCCGGAACGCGCTCATCCTGGTGGCGTGCGCGGCCCTGCTGCTCACCGGCGGGGCGGTGGCTGCAGAAGGCCTGAGCCCGCAGCAACAGCTTTCCCATGACGTTTACAAGGAACTCGTTGAGATCGACACCACCACCGCGACCGGCGACACCGCACGCGCGGCCGAAGCGATGGCGGCGCGACTGAAGGCGGCGGGCTTTCCCGATTCGGACGTCCACGTCTTCTCGCCCGCGCCGCGCAAGGGCAATCTTGTCGGCCGTCTGCACGGCAGCAGTGCACGCAGGCCGATCCTGCTGGTCGCGCATCTCGACGTCGTGCCGGCACTGCGGGAGGACTGGTCGGTCGATCCGTTCAAGTTCACCGAGAAGGACGGCTACTACTACGGTCGCGGCACGGCCGACGACAAGTATATGGCGTCCGCCTTCATCACCAGCATGATTCGTTTCAAGCAGGAGGGCTACAAGCCCGACCGCGACATCATCGTCGCGCTGGAGACGGACGAGGAGATATTTGACCGAGACGGTCTCGGCATTCAGTGGCTGATCCGGAACAAGCGCGACCTCATCGACGCCGAATTCGCGCTCAACGAGGGCGCCGGCGTAGGCCTGAAGGACGGCAAGCCGATCCGCGTCGGCGTCCAGACCAGCGAAAAGATCCCCGTCAGCTTCCAGCTCGACGTCACCGATCCCGGTGGTCACAGCTCGGTGCCGCGCAAGAGCAACGCGATCTACAAGCTCGCCGAAGGCCTGGTGCGCCTGTCCAAGTTCAGTTTCCCGCTCAAGCTGAACGCGACAACGCGCGGCTATTTCGAAAAGAGCGCGCAGTTCGAGAACGAACAGACCGCGGCCGACATGCGCGCCGTGATGTCGGACAAGCCAGATCCGGCGGCGCTGTCCTTTGTCCGGCTCGCTGCGAACCCCGTCTACAACGCCCAGCTCCGCACCACCTGTGTTGCGACGATGCTCCAGGGCGGGCATGCCATCAACGCGCTGCCGCAGTCGGCGAGCGCCAAGGTGAATTGCCGCATCATGCCGGGCGAACCGGTCGAGGAGATCAAGGCGACGTTGGAGCAGGTGCTGGCGGATCCCGACATCAAGCTGACGCAGATCGATACGGCTGTCATCAGCGCCCCCAGCGAGCTGCACGAGGAGATCATAGGCGCGATCGAGAAGCTCTCGGGCGAATTCTACCCCGGCGCCATCGTGCTCCCGGTCATGAGTTCCGGCGCCACCGACGGCAGCTACCTGCGCAATGCGGGCATCCCGACCTACGGCCATTCGGGCATGGCGATCGACATTGGGGAAAACCGCATCCATGGCAAGGACGAGCGTGTTCCCGTGGCGTCGTTCTACAAGGGACAGGAGTATCTCTATCGGTTGGTCAAGATGCTGGCCGGAGGTTCCTGAGCCTGCGAAAGGCCTGTGACTCGGGGGATCGACTTCGGCGGCCGCTAACCCTGATGACAATCTGCCGCTGGAAATCCGCCTCGCGCCTCCTAAATAAGGGTAAAATTGCCCTTAGTTGAATTTCAGGAGGCTGTTCTTGGTCCTGAAAGGTGTTTCTTTCGGCCTCGCCACCGCGCTCGTGCTGGCATGCAGCAACGCGGCGATGGCTGACGACTACAAGCCTCACGAATATCTCGGCCTCGATCTCTCCAAGGCGGTGCTGTCGCCGAAACGGCTTGGGCCGACGACGCAGTTCGCGCCGGTCCAGGTGGAAGCAAGAAGTGACGCGGCGCGTGCCGTGCCTGACGTCACGCCGAAGACGGTCGCGACCGAGCGCGTGAAGGCGCCGGAGCAGCGGGTTGCTCGCGCGAAGAGCGCGCAACCGCGTGGCGTTGCCCGCACCAAGCTTGCGCATCGGCACACGAATCCGCTGGACGCGCAGGCTATGGACGCTCGCGTCCAGACCTGGCCGTGCAGGTCGGGCGGCATCTGCAACTGGAAACGTTGACGCGCAGCGTCATCCGTCCGTCGCAAAACGGTGGGCGCGGAGTCAAAAAACCGTCGGCTTGGAGTCAAGGAGCGCAGGCACCTTTCGTCGCGATTCGACGAAGGTTTCCTGAATGGCAACGCTCCGCGCATCGCGCGCATGGACCCGGCGGCAGTTTCTCGTCCGCTCTGCATCCTCCCTCGCGCTCGCCGGTCTCGGCCCTCTCGCCAAACCAAATCTCAGCCTCGCCGCTGACCGCCCGCTGATTGCGGGCGGCATCCAATCGGGCGACGTGTCCGAAGGCTCTGCCGTCATCTGGTCGCGCGCCGATCGGCCCGCGCGGATGCAGGTCGAATGTGCCACCGACGAAAGCTTCAAGACGATCCTGTCCGCGGCATCCGCCAACGCACTGCCAGATGCCGACCTCACCTCAAAAGTGCTGCTGCGCGACCTCCCGCCCGGGCAGGACATCTTCTATCGCGTGCGCTTCGACGACATCGCGACCGGCGTTGCCGGCGAGACGCGCACGGGACATTTCCGCACCGCGCCGGCCGCTGGCCAGTCGGTCTCTTTCGTGTGGTCCGGCGACACCGCCGGGCAGGGCTGGGGCATCGATACGTCGCGCGGCGGCATGCGCACCTATCGCACGATGCTCGACAACCGTCCGGACTTCTTCATCCATTCGGGCGACCATATCTATGCGGACTGCACCATTCCTTCCGAACTGAAGCTGCCGAACGGCGAGATCTGGCGCAACCTCGTTACCGAAGAGAAATCGGAAGTCGCGCACACGCTGGCGCAGTTTCGCGGCAACTACAAATACAATCACCTCGACGAGAATTTCCGCGCCTTCCATGCGGAGGTGCCGATGTTCGCGCAATGGGACGACCACGAGGTTACCAACGATTGGTCGCCTTATGGCAGCGTCGACGAGACCGGCTTTGATGCCAACGGTACCTCGCGCCTTGTTTCGCGCGCCCGGCGCGCGTTCTTCGACTTCATGCCGATCCGCGAGATCCCGCAGCTGCAAGGCCGTATCTATCGGAAGATTGCTTACGGGCCGCTGCTCGACGTCTTCATGATCGACATGCGTAGCTACCGCGACGGCACCTGGAACAAGGGCGAGGACCGCAACGGTTGGATCCTGGGCCGCGAGCAGCTCGCCTGGCTGAAGCGGGAACTCGCCGCTTCGCGCGCGACCTGGAAGGTGATCGCGGCCGACTTGCCGATCGGGCTGATCAGCCTCGACGCCGTCGCGCTCGGCGACGGTCCGCCCGACCGGCGTGAGCACGAGATCGCGGATCTGCTGTCCTTCATCAGGCGCGCCGGCGAGCGCAACATCGTCTGGCTCACCGCCGACATGCACTACACGGCGGCGCACTACTACGATCCCAACCGCGCGGTCTTCCAGGATTTCGAACCGTTCTGGGAGTTCGTCTCAGGCCCCCTCCATGCCGGCACCTGGGGACCGGGCGAGCTCGACAACACCTTTGGACCGGTCGCGATGTACCAGCATGGCTGCAATGCCGAGCAGGGTGAGAACCTTGCGCCCTGCTTCGGACTCCAGTTCTTCGGCCGCGTGGACATCGATGGCCGCACGGGAGTCATGACAGTGACGCTGAAGGACGTCGACAACCGCGACCTCTGGTCGGTTGACATCCTCCCGCAGCCGCAAGTGCGGCCTGCCGTGGTGGCACAGCATTCGTAAGAGGCTGGCGCCAGCTAACCCGATCTTGATTGGCCCCGCCTTAGCCGCCCAGCTATAGTGCTCAGCTCGCCATCGCTCTTCCACCACCGAAAATTCTGCTTGCGCGGCCCTTTGCGGCGCGCATCCGGCGGGCTGGAATTCGTCAGGAATGTTCTCATGGAAAATCTCAAAACCCAGGGCATCAGCATGCCCAAGCTCGGCCTCGGCACGTTCCGCATGCAGGGCGATGTCTGCCGCGCCGCGGTCGAAAGTGCGCTGTCGCTCGGTTATCGCCACATCGACACCGCCGAGATGTACGCCAATGAGGAGCCGATCGGTGCGGCGATTGCCGGCGCCGGCGTGCCGCGCGGCGAGCTGCACGTCACGACGAAGGTCTGGCACGAGAACCTCGCACCGGACGCGATCCGCAGCGCCTTCGACGCCAGCCTCAACAAGCTTCGGCTCGACCACGTCGACCTTTATCTTGTGCATTGGCCGTCGCGGAGTGCGAACTGGCCGGCGGTTTTCGAGACGCTGATGAGGCTGAAGGAAGAGGGCCGGACCCGCGCCATCGGTGTCGCCAATTTCACCACCGCGCTGCTCAAGCTCGCGGTTGAGGAGATCAGGGCGCCGATCGCCTGCAACCAGATCGAATATCACGTGATGCTCGACCAATCGAAGGTCATTGACTATCTCGTCGCAAAATCGATTCCGCTGATTGCATATTGCCCGCTGGCGCAGGGACGCGTCGCCTCTGATGCGGTCCTGGGCGAGATTGGCCGCAAGCACAACGCGACCGCTGCGCAGGTCGCGCTGAAGTGGTTGCTCGATCGGAAGGATGTAGCGGCGATTCCAAAGGCGTCGCGGCCGGAGAGCCAAAAGGCCAATCTCGACGCGCTGAAGATCACGCTCGATGACGACGATCGCAGAAAAATCGCCGCGCTGCCCAAGGACAGGCGCTGCGTCAATCCCGGCTTCGCGCCGGCATGGGACTGATCTTGCCGCGTGCGCATGCAAGGAAATGGCCCCACCGGGGCCATTTCAGCGTGCGCATTAGTCGTAGTGGCGGTGGCCACGCTTGATCACCACAACCCTGTCGCCGTGATGATGCCAGCCACGATGCATGCCGTAGTCACGGTGCTCGCGGAATTCGGCGCGGGCGCCGTAGGGGCCGTGATGATGGTTCTTGATCACCACCGTCTCGGCGCTCGCCATCGTCGGCACCGCGATCGCAAGTGCGCCGAGAGCCGCGACGACATAGCCAAGCTTCCTCATGATGTCCTCCTCCAATGAACGCCAATTTAAACCGCGCATGCGCGCGAACGTTCCGGAGGAACCGCCAGGAAAATTCTGAACGGTTGTTCAGTTTCGGCTTGCGTGCACTCACGTGCTGTTGCCGCAGCGGTGCTGCGCAGGTGTCGGCGCGCCGGTCTTGACGAACTTGCCGTCGCGGATGGTGTAGTCGCCGCGCTCGCCGCGATTGAAGATCGCGCGCAGGCTGCCGTCCTCCTGCAATGCGAGGCCAAACTCGCGCGCCTGATGCAGCGATGGGAAGAACACCATGATGTTGAGCAGGCCGTCTGCGTCGGTCGAAGCACCCACGACTTCGTTCTCATCTCTGGCATCACCGAAGTCGCGGCGATACATCACCCGGCCGTCCGGCCTGACCTCGTAGGTGAGCATTGCGCCCTTGTCGCGATCGGGCGGGAGCGAGCAATCGATCGCCCAGGAGCCGAGCAGCCCCCAATTGTCGATCGTTGCCGCGAGCGTCTCGGCGTCGACTGCGGATACGAGCGTAATCCAGACCAGCGCGGCCATCATCCCGCGCATCAAGAATAATCCCGTCACTTCCGAAAATCCCCGCCACGGTCCGCCGCAATGGCTTCAAGCCTAGCATTGTTATGCCGCACTGCAACTCGGCATGCTTATGCATGATGCTTGCACCTGCACACCGCGCGGCGCATCATCTCCACAATAAATAGAAGGGGGAACGTCGCCATGACCGGGTTGTCGCGTCGCCAGCTTCTCATGTTCGCCGGATCGTCTGCCGCGGCGGCTCTCTCGGGTCGGGCCGAGGCGGCGATGGGGCCGGGCGACAAGTTCGATCTCGTCATCAAGGGTGGCGACGTGATCGATCCCAGCCAATCGTTTCGCGGCAAACGCGATATCGGCATCCGCTGGGGCGTGATCGAGGCGGTCGAACCCGAGATTCCGGCGGAGCGCGCGCTGAAAAGCATCGACGCTTCCGGCAAGCTGGTGACGCCCGGGCTCGTCGACCTGCATTGCCACGTCTATCCCTATGGCTCGGCCATCGGCATTCCCGCAGACGAGCTGGTACAGTTTCAGGGCACCACCACCGTGGTGTCGGCTGGCGATGCCGGCGTGAACAATCTCGCGGCGCTGCGCCGCTACATCGTCGCGCAGTCGCGGGCGCGAATCTACGCCTTCGTGCATATCGCCAATAACGGGCTGTCGGCGTTCCCCGTTGCCGAGCTCTACAACATCGACAATGCGCAAATGGAGGCCTGCGCGATGGCGCTCGCGGAAAATCCGGACTTTCTCATCGGCGTCAAGGTGCGCATGTCCGAGAACGTCATCTTCAAGCATGGGCTGGAGCCGCTCAAGCGCGGCATCCAGGCCTGCGAGCTCTGCGGCTGGCCGGCCAAGATGATGGTCCATATCGGCGGCGTCGAGTCCAAGGAGCTGATGTCCGACATCCTCAACCTGCTGCGCCCTGGTGACGTGCTGACGCATGCCTATTCCGGTGCGCCGAACATGTCGGGCGCTTTCACCAACATCGTGCAGGACGGCCGACTATTGCCCGCCGCGCTCGCCGCCAAGCAGCGCGGCGTTATCTTCGATGTCGGCCATGGCGGCGGCAGCTTCGATTTCACGGTCGCGGAGGTCGCGATTCCCGGCGGCTGCACGCCGGACACCATTTCGTCCGACATCCACGTCTTCTCCGGCAACTCGCCGGGGATACCGTTCCTCCCCAACGTCATGAGCAAGTTCATGACGCTCGGCTTCTCGCTCGAGCAGGTGGTGTCGATGGTAACGGTCGCGCCGGCCAAGATCATCAATCGGGCGCCCAAGCTTGGCACCCTCCAGCTTGGCGCTCCCGGCGACGTCGCGATCATGGAGCTTGTCGAGGGCACCGTTACCTTCGTCGACACCCGCAACAACAAGCGCGAAGGCAAGGCCTACCTGAAGCCGGTCCAGACCGTGATCAACGGGGTGCCGTTCGGCCGGCCGTATCAGTCGCCGTTCGCGGTGCGCTAGCCGATCGCTCCGCTATTTGATCCGCGTCAATGAGGCGGCCCGAAGCTGCGCCATAATGCCGGCTTCGGGAGGCGATCGTGGATAGATCAATGCTGGATGAAGTCACCGATTTCGCGGGCGAAGCGCTGCCGGGCAGTGACGCCGTTCCGCGTTATTCCGAAACCGAATTCCTGGCGGAGCTTGGCGAGCGGGTGCGGTCCTCGCGCATGCGCTGCGAGCTGTCGCGGCGGGAGCTCGCGCGCAGGTCGGGAATCTCCGAGCGCTACATCGCGCAGATCGAGGCCGGAAAGGGCAACGTCTCGATCGTCCTCCTGTTGCGGCTGGCCTCCGCGATCCACGGCAGCCGGGCACAGGCGGCCTGAGGCAGCTTCAACCCTGCGCCCTCTCCACGTTCGCGATTCGCGCCGGCACCCCGAACTCCTTGCGGCAGACTTCGGCGAGCGCGGCGACACCCTCGCGGATCTGCTGGTGCGTGGGGCTGGCAAAGCAGAGCCGCAGCCGCGGGCCGGAATGGCTCTTGCTGGTCGACCATTCCGAACCAGGATTGATCGAGACGCCGGCCGCGAGTGCGGCCTGGTACAGTTTTAGCGTATCGACATGGTCTGGCAGCTTCACCCAGAGGAAGATGCCGCCTTTGGGCTCCTCGAACTCGGCAGCCGTACCGAACTGCTCGTTCAACGCCTCCATCAGCGTGTCGAGTTTTGAGCGCAACGCACGGGTGAGAGTCGGTACGTGGGTCGAAAAATGCGGCCTGCAATATTCGGCGAGCACCATCTGCTCCAGCGCGCCGGATCCGGCGTCCGTCTTCAGCGCCAGAATCCGCGACATCACCTCCCAGGGCGCGACGATGAAACCGACCCGGAGGGCCGGCGCGATCGATTTGGAGAACGAGCCGATATGGATGACGCCGCCCTTGTCGCTCATCGCATGGATGGCCGGCGGCCGCTCTCCGGACCAGACGAGGTCGGCATAGCAATCATCCTCGAAGATTGGCACGCCGTAGTCGGCCGCAAGCCGCAACAGCTCGGCGCGGCGACTTTCCGGCATGATGCTGCCGGTCGGATTCTGCACTGTCGGGATGGTGTAGATGTACTTCGGCTGGATGCCGCGGCTCCTTAGGTCGGCAAGCGCAGACGCCAGAGCATCCATCCGCATGCCCTCGCCATCGAGGGGAATGCCGACCGTAGTCACGCCGAGCCGTGTCAGACGATTGAGCGCGCCCTGGTAGGTTTCCTGCTCGACGATCACGGTGTCGCCGCGCGCGAGCATCGTGTGGTTGACGAGGTCGAGCGCCTGCAAGGAGCCCGACACGATCAGGAGGTCGTCGACCGTGCAGATAATGCCGGCATCGCGTTTCAGCTTCGCGCTCAGGAATTCGCGTAACGGAAGGTAGCCCTGCGGACCATGCGCCAGTCCGTAAGTGGCGAGGTTGCGGCCCTCACGCCGCAGCACCGCATCGGCCGCCGTGATCAAATCATCGACCGGCACCTGCTCGGAATCATTGTTGCCGCCGACGAAGCTGTATTTTGCAAGCCCGGTCCAGCGCGCAGAAGGAGCCGGCAGCCCCGGCGGGAACAGGGGCGCGAAGTCGAAGTGGGCAGTCATGGGCAGTTTCCTCTGTTCTTGTTGAGCCAGACGGCATTGCGCCGGCCGGCCTGTTACTTCTTGCCGACCGTCCGGGTCGGGCGGCCCTGGCTGATGAAAGCGTAGTGCGCATTGGCGACGCCGCCAACCATCAAGGCCTCGATCACGGGCTCGGCGATCTCGCTCGCTGCCGCCCAGTCGACGATGAAGTTGGCGCCGGTCCCGCCGCGCACGTCCTCGGTCGGGATGACGACTGAGACCGTCGCAAGCGGCTTCAGCGCGACCGGCGATTTCAGATAGCTCTCGATCATCTTGCCGGCTGTGTCGAAATAGGCGATCCGATTCAGTACCAGGGGCTGGGTCTCCGACGCATTGTGGATGCTGAGGGTCACCGAGAAGTCGACGCGCAACTTGCCCTGGCTCATCGCGACGCTGGAATAGGCCGGCACGTAGAAGCCGCCCGAAACGGCGAGTTCCTCCTTCGGCATCACCGTGAGCGAATCAGCAAAGCCCTGTTCGATATTGACCTTCGGCTGTGCCGCGGCGGGCAGCGTCACGCCGAGCAGGCCGGCTATCAATGCGAGCACGATTTGCAGGACAATTGGCATGTGACGAATTGCTCGTTTGCCGCGCTGCACCGTGCCTCTAGGGTGCGGCAAAAAGGACTGCTTTGAGATGCACGAACTCATTGGCGATATCACTCTTTGTATTTTGTTCGCTTGGATGCTCGGCCTTTTGGCCCATTTCGCCCGCCAGCCGTTGATCCTGGCCTACCTTATCGCCGGCTTCTGCATAGGTCCATTCGGCGCCGGCTGGGTCAAGTCGCAGGAATCGATCAGCGTCATTTCGGAGCTTGGCCTGATCTTCATGCTGTTCATGATTGGGCTCGAGATCGACCTGAAGAAGATCGTGCGGGCGGGACGGGTGATCCTGTTCGCGGCCGGTGGCCAGCTCCTCGGCGGCTGTTTGCTCGGCATCTCGTTCTTCGCCGCCATCGGCCTGACGCTCGGCGGCGGTCATTTCGATGCCCTTTATCTCTGCGTAGCCTGCGCGCTCTCCAGTACAGTCATCATCGTCAAGGTGCTCTATGAAAAGCGCGAGCTGGATACGCTACCCGGCCGCATTACCCTTGGCGTCCTGGTGCTCCAGGACATCTTCGCCATCCTGTTCCTCGCCGTGCAGCCGAGCCTTGCCGACCTGCAAGCGAGTGTCATCCTGCTCTCAATTCTCCGCGTCGTGGTGCTGGTCACGGCAGCGCTCCTCGTCAGCCGCTTCGCGCTGCCGCGCCTGTTCCACCAGATCGCGCGCCGCCCCGAGCTGATTCTGCTCGGCGCGCTTGCCTGGTGCTTCCTGGTCGCCGAGACCGCCGAGCGGCTGTCGCTATCGCGCGAGATGGGAGCGCTGATCGCCGGCGTCTCGCTCTCGACTTTCCCGTACGCGCTCGATGTCACCGCCAAGGTCACGACCTTGCGCGATTTCTTCATCACGCTGTTCTTCGTCGCGCTCGGCATGACCATTCCCGTGCCGAACATGTCGGTGATCGGGCTTGCCCTGATGATTGCGGCCTTCACGGTCGTGAGCCGGCTCGTCACCACTTTCGTGCCGCTCTATCTGATGCAGCAGGGCCTGCGCGCGAGCCTGCTGCCGGCGATCAACCTCGCGCAGATCAGCGAGTTCTCGCTGGTCGTGATCCAGACCGGCGTCACCGACAACCATATCGCCCAGGAGACCGCCAACGCTGCCTCCTTCGCCTTCGTTGTGCTCGCGGTGCTCTCGACCTTCGTGATGGTGAGGAGCGACGAGATCACGCGCCGGGCGATCGGTCCCTTGAAGCGGTTCGGCCTTCGCGACCTCGATCACGCTCACGCCGAGGAGGGGCACGAAGGCGGCCATGGCGAGGCGCGGCGCATCGTCATCCTCGGATTTTTCCGCGCCGCGAGCGCGCTGCTCGCGGAGATCGAGCGGCAGGCGCCGGTGCTGCTCGAGCAGATCACGGTCGTCGATTTCAACCCCAATGTGTACCAGACGCTGCTTTCGCGCGGCCTGCATGTCATCTACGGCGACATCAGCAACGTCGACACGCTCGTCCATGCCGGCGTCGGCAAGTCCGAGATGATCATTCTCAGCGTGCCTGATGCGCTGTTGAAGGGGGCCACCAACGAGAAGCTCGTCCGCCACGTCCGCGTACTCAACCCCAGCGCCCTGATCGTGGCGACCGCCGATCTGCTGTCCGACGTCGGCGACCTCTACGCGGCGGGCGCCGACTATGTCACCGTCACCCGCCTCAGCGATGCGCATGAGCTGTTCACGATCATCGAGGCGGCCCAGGCTGGCCTGCTGGAGGACAAGCGGTCGGAGCTTGATCTACGGTTGAGCGAACGGCGCGAAGTGCTGCCCTAGGCGCGCTCGGCAACCTTCCACGCGGCCCGGGAGGGGCCTATATCCTTGGTATTTCCGGTGCAAGCCGGGCCCCGCGGGACTTGTTGAAGGCATAAGCGGTTGCGCCCGGCGCACTAGCGCGCGGATCGGAGTCCGGCTAAGCCTCCGGCCCACAACAGTCAGAGATTGGGAAATGCCCGATACCGTTCAGGAAGTTTTGCAGGCCTTCGCCAAGGGTGAGCTCGTCGTCGTCACCGATGACGAGGACCGGGAAGGCGAGGGCGATCTGATCGTCGCCGCCTCGCTCTGCACCGCCGAGAAGATGGCGTTCATCATCCGCCATACCTCGGGCATCGTCTGCGCGCCGATCACCACGGAGGACGCGCGGCGCCTGCGGCTCGATCCGATGGTCGCCCACAACGACTCCGCCCACACCACGGCCTTCACGGTCTCGATCGACTACAAGCCCGACGGTGGCACCGGCATTTCGGCCGAGGAGCGCGCCTCCTGCTGTCGCGCGCTCGCCAATCCCAATGTCGGCGCCGGCGACTTCGCCCGTCCGGGCCACATCTTTCCGTTGATCGCCAAGGATGGCGGCGTGCTGCTCCGCTCCGGTCATACCGAGGCAGCCGTCGACCTCTGCAAGCTCTCCGGTCTGCCGCCCGTCGGTGTCATCAGCGAACTGATGAACGACGACGGCAGCGTGATGAAGGGTGAGCAGGTCGCGCAGTTCGCCGTCCGGCACAAGCTCAAGCATGTCACGATTGCGGACCTGATCGCATACCGCCAAGCGCGCGAAAAGCTGATCGAGCGGGTCGCGACCTTCGTGACCGAAAGCCCGATCGGGCCGTTGCAGGGCTATGCCTATCGCTCGCCCTTCGATTCCATCGCCCATGTCGCCTTCGTCTATAACGGCGTCGGCGACGGCAAGAACGTGCTGACGCGCTTCCACAAGCCGAACATCGTCAAGGACATCTTCACCGGCCATAAGCGCATGCAGCTCGTGCTCGATCATTTCAAGAAGGCTGGCCGCGGCGTCCTGGTCTACTTGCGCGATGGCGCCGCCGGCGTTCCCGTGGAGCCCTTGCCGGACGAGTCGACGGCGGAGGCTGACCGCAACCGGCAGTGGCGCGAGGTCGGCGTCGGCGCGCAGATCCTGCGCGATCTCGGTGTCACCTCGATCCGGCATCTGACGTCGTCGGTGCATGACTACAAGGGCCTGTCCGGCTTCGGCATCGAGATCGTCGCCAACGAGCAGCTCGAGACCTGATGCGCCGTCATTCCGTGCGCGCGCCAGGCGGCGCCGGAATGACCGAAACCAGGACGCAATTGCAACTGGAGCGGCGGCGTTTTAATTTAACGGTCAATTAGACGGAACCAGACGCGAAAGGACGTTTCATGAGCGTGCGCCCTCAGGCCAAGGACAAGCCGGCTGCGGCTTCTTTCCAGTGGGACGATCCGTTCCTGCTCGACGAGCAGCTCACCGAAGATGAACGCATGGTGCGCGACACTGCGCGGGCCTACGCACAGGACAAGCTGCTGCCGCGCGTCACCAAGGCTTATCTCGAAGAGAAGACCGACCGTGAGATCTTTAACGAGATGGGCGAGCTCGGCCTGATCGGCATCACGCTGCCGGAGGAATATGGCTGTGCCAATGCGGGCTACGTCGCCTACGGCCTCGTCGCCCGCGAGATCGAGCGGGTCGATTCCGGCTATCGCTCGATGAACTCGGTGCAGTCCTCACTGGTGATGTATCCGATCTATGCCTATGGCGACGAGAACCAGCGCAAGAAGTACCTGCCGAAGCTCGCCAGCGGCGAGTGGGTCGGCTGCTTCGGCCTCACTGAGCCCGACGCCGGTTCCGATCCGGCCGGTATGAAGACCCGCGCCGAGAAGGTCTCGGATGGCTATCGCCTGACCGGCAGCAAAATGTGGATCTCGAATGCGCCGATCGCCGACGTGTTCGTGGTCTGGGCCAAGTCGGCCGAGCACGACAACCAGATCCGTGGCTTCGTGCTGGAGAAGGGCATGAAGGGCCTCTCCGCGCCGAAGATCGGCGGCAAGCTGTCGTTGCGCGCCTCCATCACCGGCGAGGTCGTCATGGACGGCGTCGTGGTGCCCGAGAGCGCGCTGCTGCCCAACGTGTCCGGCCTGAAGGGGCCGTTCGGCTGCCTCAACCGCGCCCGCTACGGCATCTCCTGGGGGGCGTTAGGGGCGGCTGAGGACTGCATGCACCGCGCCCGGCAATACACGCTCGACCGCAAGCAGTTCGGCAAGCCGCTCGCCGCGACCCAGCTCGTGCAGAAGAAGCTCGCGGACATGGAGACCGAGATCGCGCTGGGCCTCCAGGCAAGCTTGCGCGTCGGCCGCCTGATGGACGAAGGCAAGTTCGCGCCCGAGATGATCTCGATCGTCAAGCGCAACAATTGCGGCAAGGCGCTCGACATCGCGCGGGTCGCGCGCGACATGCACGGCGGCAACGGCATCCAGATCGAATATCACGTGATGCGCCATGTCCATAACCTCGAGACGGTCAACACCTACGAGGGAACGCACGACGTCCACGCCCTGATCCTCGGCCGCGCGATTACGGGCATCCAGGCGTTTTTCTGATCGCCACGGAAGTCGAACGCGGTTGGTATGCTCCGCTGTCATGGTCCGCCTGTGCGCGATTGCGCACTGGAGCGGACGATCCAGTATCCCGGAGACTTCGTCTTCCCCTCCGGCGCCGCGGCGTGCTGGATACGCCGCTTTCGAGGGGGATGACGAAGAGTGTGACGGTACGTACAGGAAATGCCATGTCCGATAATGACGACGTCCCGTTCAACCGCAATTTTCCGCTGAAGCCGGGCGTCGTCGAGGAAGTCTGTCCCGGCGTGCGCCGTGTGCTCTGCAACAATCCGAGCCCGTTCACCTTCACCGGCACGGTCAGCTACATCGTGGGCCAGGGCAAGCTGGCGATCATCGATCCGGGTCCGGACAACGAGGCCCATGCGGCGGCGCTGCTCGATGCCGTTAGCGGCGAGACCGTGACGCACATCCTGGTCACCCACACCCATCGCGACCATTCGCCCAACTCCGGCCGGATCAAGGCGGCGACCGGCGCGACCGTCTATGCCGAAGGCCCGCATCGCGCCTCGCGCCCGCGCTTCGAGAGCGAGAAGCACAATCCGGAATCGGGTGCCGACCGCGACTTCGCGCCTGACGTGACAGTTGCCCATGGCGACGTCATCGAAGGCTCAGGCTGGCGGCTCGAAGCCGTCGCGACGCCGGGGCACACCGCCAACCACCTTGCCTTCGCCTGGCCCGAGCGGAAATTCAGCTTCGTCGGCGATCACGTGATGGGTTGGTCGACCTCGATCGTCGCTCCGCCCGACGGCTCGATGATCGACTATATGGACTCGCTCGACCGGCTCGCAGCACGCGAGGAGGATCTGTATTTCTCCGGCCACGGCGCCGAGATTCCCGAAGGGCCGCGCTATGTGCGCTTCCTGATCCGCCATCGCAAGGCGCGCGAAGCCTCGATCCTGCATCGCCTCGCCAAGGGCGAGGCCGACATCCCGACCATGGTGCGTGCGATCTATATCGGCATCGATCCGAGGCTCACGACCGCGGCCGGCTATTCCGTGCTGGCGCATCTGGAGGACCTCGTCGCCCGCGGCGTGGTGGCGACGGACGGCGATCCCGTGATTTCGGGCACGTATCGATTGGCCGCAGCCTAGCCTCCGTCATTCCGGGGCGATGCGTAGCATCGAACCCGGAATCTCGCGCCACAATCTCTGGATTCCGGGTTCGCGCTTTGCGCGCCCCGGTATGACGGAAGGTTTATTTCTTCACCGTTTTCGCCGGTGGTTTGACCGGCACGACGGGCGCCTTCTTCGCCGGCTTCAGCGCATCGGCGTCGGCTGCGGTGTTGAGATCGTCGATGAACTTGCTGACGCGCGCGGCGTTGCTGCCGAGGTCGCTGTCGAAATAGCGCGAGGCCGAGCGGATATCGACGCGGGAATCGTCGCCGTCAGGCACGATGCGGATCGAGACATCCTCGCGGAAACCCATGATCGGCGTGCGCGCTACCGCCTCGATGCGGCCGATGCGGCGCGGAGGCTGCGGCGGACGCTCGTCGATGATCAGCCACTTTCGCTTGCTGGCGATCTGGAGCGACAGCGCGTAGGCCCGGTCGACGGAAATCTCGAGCTCGATCGGCTCGATGTCCGGATAGAAATGGCGCTGCTGCTCGGCCGAATAGAGGCCGGCATAGGCAGCCGGATTGGCACCGTCGCCGGTGCGAAGGCGCGCCAGCGCCTCGAAGCGCGGCGGGTCGATCGGATCTGTGGTGATGTCGTGGATCGCCGGCAGCCTGCGGTATTGGAAGGCGAGATAGGCGGGATAGGCGAGGATCAGCGCGTTGATCAGGAAGGCGAGCAGGATGCGCCCCATGCCACGCGAGCCGTTCTGCCAGATCGCCGCAAAGCCCGCGAGTCCGAACAGGATCGAGAGCCCTGCGATCGCAAGCCCGCCGAAGAAGGTCGCCAGCGCCGGCTTGATCTCCAGAAAGCCGAAACGGACGATGAGGATCGAGACCAGGACCGCCACTACCGCGAACACGGCCAGATTGCGCGCCCAGCTGGCGAGCCCGGACACGGGCTCCGACTGGTAGGGAGCGGAAAACCTGCGGGCCATGCTGTTCCATCACCGATGTCAGTCGCCGGTTGCGGAACACGGCGACGGGAGCAAGCTGACCTAGCGCATTTTCCGCAGGGCTGTGAAGCGGTTTATCCCCCGCCTTCATCCCCATTCCGGATCCCTCTGCGGCCGGAGACGGCTTTCGCCGTTTGCGATTGTGAGCGCTCGGAAACGACGTGGCCCCCGCGGGTCGCGCAGGGGGCCGCGCCGCCGATGTTCTCGTGATGCGCTACGCCGCCGCGTTCGGGAAACGGTAATCCTTGAATTGGTCCCGCAGCGCCGTCTTCAGGATTTTGCCCGTGGCGGTATGCGGAATGCCGTCGACGAAGGCGACGTCATCGGGCATCCACCATTTCGCGATCTTGCCGTCCATGAACTTCAGGATGTCGTCGCGGGTCGCCTGCTGGCCCTGCTTGAGCTGCACGATCAGCAGCGGGCGCTCGTCCCATTTGGGATGGAAGACGCCGATCACGGCCGCTTCCGCCACGGCCGGATGGCCGACCGCGAGGTTCTCCAGATCGATCGAGGAGATCCACTCGCCGCCGGACTTGATGACGTCCTTGGAGCGGTCGGTGATCCGCATATAACCGGCCTCGTCGATGGTGGCGACGTCGCCGGTGTCGAAGAAGCCCTCTTCATCAAGGATGTTGGCGTCGACGCGGTAATAAGCCTTGGCGACCGCAGGTCCCGACACTTTCAGGCGGCCGAACGTCGTGCCGTCCCAAGGCAGTTCCTTTCCGGCGTCGTCGGTGATCTTCATCTGCACGGCGAACGGCGCATAGCCCTGCATTTGGAGCACATCAAGCCGCTGTTCGCCCATCGCGTTGGCAAACGGCGGCTTCAGCGCCGATACGCTGCCGATCGGGCTCATCTCGGTCATGCCCCAAGCATGGCGCACGTTCGAGCCCATGTCGAGAAACGCCTTGATCATCGAGCGCGGCATCGCCGAGCCGCCACAAATGACCATCTTCAGATGCGGCAGCTTCAGATTGTTGGCGGCCATGTGTTGCAGAAGCATCAACCACACGGTCGGAACGCCCGCGGTGTGCGTCACCTTCTCGGTTTCGAGCAGCTCGTAGACCGAGGCCCCGTCGAGCTTGGCGCCGGGCATCACCAGCTTGGTGCCCTGCGAGGGAGCGGAGAAGGCGATGCCCCAGCTGTTGGCATGGAACAGCGGGACCACCGGCAGCATTGTCTCGGCGGCACTGGTGCCGAGAGCGTCGACATTGTTGGCCATCAAGGCGTGCAGCACGTTGGAACGATGCGAATACAACACGCCTTTGGGATCGCCCGTCGTGCCGGAGGTGTAGCACATCGCGGCCGCGGTGTTCTCGTCAAAGTCCTTCCACTCGAACTTGCCGTCGGCCTTCGCGATCCACTCCTCATAGGCGACTGCGTTCTTCAACGTAGTCTGCGGCATATGCGCCTTGTCGGTAAGGACGACAAAGCGCTCCACGCTTCCCAGCTTGTCGGCGATCTTCTCCAGGATCGGAACGAAGGTGATGTCGGTCATCACGATGCGGTCCTGGGCATGGTTGATGATCCAGGCGATCTGCTCGGGGAAAAGGCGGGGATTGACGGTGTGGCAGATGGCGCCGATGCCCATGATGCCGTACCAGACCTCCAGGTGGCGCCAGGTATTCCAGGCGATCGTGGCGACGCGGTCGCCGAGCCTGATGCCATCGCCCTCCAGCATTTGCGAAACCTTCAGGGCGCGCGCGTGGATTTCGGCATAGTTGGTGCGATGGATCGGTCCTTCGACCGAACGCGTGACGACCTCCTGCTTGCCGTGAATTCTGGCGGCGTGTTCGATGATCCGGTGGCAGAGCAGGGGCCAATCTTGCATCAAACCAAGCATTCCGACGTTCCTCCGAATAGGGCTGGACTTGTTATTACTCTCGGGTCTGGGCCAAAGAATTGTCATGAACTTTAGCCTGCCGGACTTTTGCCGCAAATGGCCTTGTCGCGGCTATATGTCCGCCGGCGCGGCAATGGTTACCGTCGCGCTGGGGCTGTCGCTTGCGCCTGCCGAGGCGCGGAAATATGCCGCGCCGCTCGACCTGTTCGGCTTCGGTCCGCCGCGGCCTCGTGCCACCGTTCATCCGGCAAAAATGCCGGCCAAAATTCCCTTGCCGAGACCGCGTCCGGAAGATGCACCCAAGGAAGTGGCCAAGCCTGCGCCGGAGCGGCCGGCGGCGGAAGAAAAACCTGCTGCCGACAAGCCGGCCGGACCGGCGGCCCCGCCTGAGAGGCGGGCCTCGGCCTGCCGCCTCGCCCTGACCGAGGAAATTGCGATCGCGCCATCGATCCCGGACATTCATGGTCCGGGTAGCTGCGGTGGCGAGGATCTGGTGCGGCTCGAGGCGATCGTGCTGCCGGACAAGCGAAAGGTGCAGGTCAAGCCGGCCGCGATCCTTCGCTGCAGCATGGCGTCGGCCATTGCCGACTGGGTGCGCTCGGACATGGCGCCGCTCGCGGCGAGCCTTGGAAGCACCATCAGCGATCTCGACAATTTCGATTCCTTCGAGTGCCGTGGCCGCAACCGCATCGTCGGCGCCATGCTGTCCGAGCACGGCCGCGCCAACGCGCTCGACGTGCGCGCGTTCAAACTTGCCAACGGCCAGTCGATCGGGTTGACCGACCGCGCCGTGCCGCGGGACCTGCGCGAGCGCGTGCTGCATTCGGTCTGCACGCGCTTCTCAACAGTGTTGGGGCCGGGATCGGATTGGTATCACGAGGACCACATCCATCTCGATCTGATGCAGCGCCGCAACGATTACCGGATCTGTCAGTGGAATGTCTGGGACCCGCTGCCGCAGGTCGCCCCGCTGCTGCCGGCCCAGCGGCCGGAGGACGCCCCGCCGCGCGAGGTGGCGGCCAAGTCGGATGCCAAGTCGGATGGCAAGTCGGATGAGACCAAGGAGGGTGCAGAGCAGGGCGATGCGGCGAAGTCCGGCACGTCACAACCGGGCGAGCCTGCGAGCGCCGCCCAAGCGCCCCGAAAGCGGGCAACAAAAAAGCGCCGGTAGCGAGCCGGCGCTTCTTCGAAAGCCTCAGGAAAGCTCAGTACTGTGAAGTGCTGTTGCCGCCTCCACGCAGGGCAAGCTGCGAATTGTACGGGGAGTCACCGTGCTTCGGCTCGAGCACGACCACGATGGTGCCGACCTTGACGCGGTTGTAGAGGTCGATCGCGTCCTCGTTGGTCAGGCGGATGCAGCCCGAGGAAATCGAGGCACCGATATATTCAGGCTGGTTTGTACCGTGGATGCGGAACAGCGTGTCCTTGCCCCCCGAGTACAGGTACATCGCGCGGGAGCCCATCGGATTGTCAGGACCCGGCGCCACATAGGTCGGGACGCCCAGACGCGAGATTTCGCCGGGGGTCGGATGCCAGGCCGGCCATTCGGTCATGCTGCCGATCTTGGCGATACCCGACCAGGCCATGGCTTCTTCGCCGACGGTGATGCCGTAGCGGATCGCCTTGCCGCTATCCATTACGTAGTAGAGGTAATGATTGTCGGAATCGACCACGATCGAGCCAGGCGATTCCTTGCGGTGGTAATCGACGATGGCACGGCGGAACGGCTCGGCGACGGGGGTGTTCTCGTACCGAATCTTGGCAAGGAGTTCCTTGTCCTTTGGCTTGAAGGCCTTGGTATCGGTCGCTTCGAAATGCGTGGCCTGCATGCAGCCCGACAGCATCAAACCGGCGGCCAGAATTCCCAACTTAACTTTCAGCGACGACATTGGCTTGGTTCCAATCGAAACAAATACCCATGCGCGGCCCTGAGCTTACCGCCCAAGTTCCACGATTCCGATGGGCGTATTATCGGTTGAAACCTGCCACAATTCCAGCTTTTAGGGCTTTATCCCGCGCTGCAAAGCCCAAGCTGTGGCTTTTTTGCCGCAATTTTTGAGACTCCAGGTCGATTTTTGGGCAAGGAATGCCTGAATGTCGATTCCCTGCCACGGTTTGCGCCGCCGCCCAGCCATAAGTGCAAACGCCCCATTAATGTGATTGTCATCCTGCACCTGTCAGAATCGCGCTAAGGGCCGTAAGTCGGCCTTTTCGGCCCCCTGCTGGAGTTTTTCATGTTTTCGGTGTTCGTTCCCTCCGAGTCCTCCCTGAAGAAGGCCGTCGTCGAAGACCTCGCGGTCCTGCCGGAGAACGCGGTGTGGATCGACCTGTTCAATCCCACCGCCGCCGAGGACAAGGCGGTTGAACGGCTCGCAGGTATCGCGATCCCGACCCGGGAGGACATGCAGGAGATCGAGATTTCCAGCCGCCTCTATATCGAGAACAGCGCGCGGTACATGACGGCGACGCTGATGTGCCACTCGGATACCGACATGCCCCGGACCACGGCGGTCACCTTCATCCTCGGCGACCATCGCCTGGTGACGGTACGCTATGACCTACCGAAGCCCTTCGCGCTGGTCGAGGCCAAGCTCGCCCGCTCCTGCACCCCCGCCATCACCGGCGAGATGGTGCTGATGGAACTTCTGGATGCCGTGATCGACCGCTGCGCCGACATCCTGGAACGCTGCGGCGCCGACATCGACCAGGTCTCGCATGACATCTTCGAGCCCGAGAGCGAGCGCCACGGTCACGCCAAGCAATATTCCCAGATTCTGATCGCGATCGGCCGCAAGGGCGACCTGACCTCGAAGGTTCGCGAAAGCCTGGTGTCGATCGGTCGCGTCGTCACGTTCCTCTCGGCCATCGTGGAAGGCGTCAAATGGTCCAAGGACATGCGCGAGCAGCTCAAGACCATGCAGCGCGACGTGGCTTCGTTGACCGACCACGCGTCGTATCTGTCCAACAAGATCACCTTCGTGCTCGACGCCATGCTCGGCGTCGTCAATCTCGAGCAGAACAACATCATCAAGCTGTTCTCGGTGATGGCTGTGGTCCTGATGCCACCGACGCTGATCGCGTCCATCTACGGCATGAACTTCAAGGCGATGCCGGAGCTCGAATGGGCGCACGGCTATCCCATGGCGCTGGTGATGATGCTCGCCGCTGCGATTGTTCCGTACTGGATCTTCAAGTGGAAGAAGTGGCTGTGAGATAGCTACCGAACTGTTACATGGCTCACAGAGAGACAGTGAACGCGCGTTGTGAAATGTGGCGCTGCGTAGGCCGTATCTAGGTCACATTCTCTGCCTCATTTCCTCAGCTAAAATTTGAGCGTTGGGCTGAACGTTTGGGCGAAACTTGTCTGCGATAAGCAGCGGGTAAGCCGCGAGGAACAGCCATGGTTGAAAAACGCATAACGACGCCCCGCAACGTCATCGATCTGGCGAGCTATCGTCAGGTCCTGGCGAACGGCAAGGCGTCGTCGACGTCGGCACGGCTGTGCCGGCACTGTGGTGCTCCGCTGCTCGACGGCGAGAACGACGACGACTGTTCGACCGCATTCAATGTAGCCGCTCCGCGGGTGCGCGAGACGTCGCGTCGGCTTCGTGCCGATTGAGAAACGGGAGGGGTTAAGGCAATCCAGGTCTTGCGGCGGCTTTGTTCTGGATTGCCTTGCTTCCGTTCGAAACACGGATCATGAACACCCGCCGCATCGTCGCGCAATTCCAGTGCTCTTAGCGCCTTGCGATCTCGGCCACGGTTAGCAGCGTTTCGGTGATCATGCCGTCGCGGCTGAATGGCGTAAGATGCTCCTCGACATCGCGCAGCATCGCCTCGACACTGTCGCCCAATGCTTCGGGGGATGACGAGGAAAAGGTGAGAACGCGCCGCGCCAGATCACTCACGCTGATCTCGTGCCTCGTCTCGACCCTGATCACATCCGCCACGTGAAATGCGCTGCCTTGGAAAAAGGCCGGCAGGTCGCGGTGTGTTCGCTCGCCGCGGCCAGCATCCTCCCAGAGGCCCGCTGGCGACCAGTTGCGGCGCACCGCATTGTAATCGTCGAGCCACGGATTGCGCCCATCGTGGGTTGGAAACGACGCGCAGACGGCGATCGCGCCGCCCTGCGCGACCAGCCGCTCGAACACTGCAAGGATAGGCGCACGATCCATCCAATGCAGGGCGCGCCCGATCGTCACGACGTCGAAGGACCCGATGTCGGCGGGAAGCCCCTCGGCCTTGCTCTCGATCAGCCTGAGGTCCCGGCCGGCGCGCGCGGCCGCACGCTGTGCGGCATCGAGCATGCCCGGTTCCGGGTCGACGCCGACGATGCGGCCGACATAGGGGGCAAAGCCGAGTGCGAGCAGTCCGGGCCCGGTGCCGAGGTCGATCAGCGCGGATCGCTCGGTGAGGGAGAGCTTCTGCGCGACACTGCGAAAGAATTCCGGCGGATAAGGCGGCCGCAGGTTCTCGTAGAGCGCTGCCGTCGTCGCAAATCGACCCATCGCTCCACCCGCGGTCCTTTCCTCGCCTTACACGTGCTGGCCGCCGTTGATGTGGATCTCGGCGCCGTTGACGTAGGACGACGTCTCCGTGCACAGCACGTAGATGATCTTGGCGACCTCGTCGGGCGTGCCGAGGCGGTGCATCGGGATCTGCTGGTCGACGATCTTCTCGGTGCCCGGCGACAGGATCGAGGTGTCGATCTCGCCCGGCGCGATCGCATTGACGCGCACGCCGACGCGGCCGAAGTCGGAAGCCATCTCGCGCGTCAGCGCGGCGAGCGCGGCCTTCGAGGTGGCATAGGCCGCCCCCGCGAAGGGATGCACGCGCGAGCCGGCGATCGAGGTGACGTTCACCACCGATCCCTTCGCCGCTTTCAACTCCTCGATCAGCCCACGCGCCATCATGATCGGCGCGAAGAAGTTGACGTGGAAGACATGCGTCCAGGTGTCGAGATCGGTGTCGACTGAGCCGAGCCTCGAGCCGCCGGGGCCCTTCGGCGAGATTGCGGCGTTGTTGACGAGCGCATGCAGCGCGCCACCTTCGAGGCGGCGGCGGATCTCATGGATCGCGCGCGCCGTATCCTCGGGATCGGCAAGGTCGACCTGGATGTGATCTTCGGGGCCGGCGTCCCAAGGGCAGTCCTCCGGAAACGCATGCCGGGAGCAGGTGATGACGCGCCAGCCCGCCGAGGAGAAGCGGATCACGGTGGCGTGGCCGATGCCGCGGCTCGCCCCAGTCAGGAGCAGCGTGCGGCGTGGCGCATTGGACGAATGCGGCATGGACATCTTTCAGGTCGGCCCGAAGCTGACGTTGAGGCTCAAGGATACATCCGCGTCTTGGACCATGGCTGGCCCGCCGCGTCACGGCGAAATTCGATGCGATCGTGCAAGCGGAACGGGCGATCGTGCCAGAACTCGATCCGCAAGGGCGTGATGCGCCAGCCGCTCCAGCCCGGCGGCCGCGGCACCTCGCCGATCACGTATTTGGCGGCGATCTTGGCGATCGCCTGCTCGAAGGCGAAGCGGCTCTCAAGCGGCTGCGACTGCTTGCTCGCCCAGGCGCCGATCTGCGCCTGCTTGGGGCGAGTGGCGAAATAGGCGTCGGCTTCGGCGTCGGTCACCGGCGTCACGTTGCCGCGGATGCGCACCTGCCGGCGCAGCGACTTCCAGTGAAAAAGTAAAGCGGCCTTAGGATTTGCGGCGAGTTCACGGCCCTTCTGGCTCGCGATGTGGCTGTAGAAGACGAATCCGTCGGAATCGAAGCCTTTCATCAGCACCATGCGCACGTCGGGCAGGCCTTCCGCATCGACGGTCGAGAGCGCCATGGCATTGGGATCGTTCGGCTCGCTCTTGATCGCCTCGTTCAGCCAGGCCTCGAACAGCGCCAACGGCTCGTCGGCGGCGGTGAAATCACCGGATGTTAAGGGTGTCTGGTGTTTCATCGAGGTCGTATCGGTCATGTCTGGAGTCCGAGTTGCGTTCTGCGGCCCAAAGCGCGTTGTTGTCCGCTTCCGCCCTATATAGGGCATGGGGCACCGTTGGCCTATCGGCGATCCGGCCCTCCAGCCTCGTCATGACAATGATTCTAATCGGGCTCGGCGCCGGCGGCTGTAGCCTGTCACGCAATGATGGCGGCGGTGTCTTGGCCAAGGGGCCGTTCGCCAAGATGGACGAGAGCGAGGTCACCGGCTCGATCACCACGCAGGCGCCGACGGAGGGCGATCTCGCCTTCGCTCGCAACGCGGCCTCCGACGTGCTGAGCCAGGGCGACAAGGATGCCAGCCAGCATTGGGAAAATCCGGAGACCGGCGCACGCGGCTCGGTGACCCCGATCGCGCAGTCCTACGCCGCCGAGGACGGTCGCAAATGCCGGGATTTCCTGGCGAGCTACGTCAACGGCCGGACCGAAAGCTGGCTCCAGGGGGCCGGCTGTCGGAGCGGCCATGGCCGTTGGGAGATTCATACGCTAAAGCCATGGCGGAGCTAGGATTCGCTCGGCGAGCCTAGTTGCAAAAATGCCACGGACACCCCAGATGATCCCCAGACGGGGGCGGGGAGCCCTTTTGACACCATCGATTTCCGTGAAGGGAGACGTGACGGATGCGCGACCCCTATGAGGTCTTGGGGGTGCCGCGGAGCGCCAACGCTGCCGCGATCAAGAGCGCCTATCGGAAGCTCGCCAAGAAGCATCATCCCGACAGCAACAAGAACGACCCCAAGGCAGCCGAGCGCTTCGCCGAGATCAACACTGCGAACGAGATCCTCGGCGACGAGGACAAGCGCAAGCAGTTCGATCGTGGCGAGATCGACGCCGAGGGCAAGCCGCGCTTCCAGGGCTTTCCGGGCGGCGGGGGCGCGCGCGGGCGCGCCGGCCCCGGCGGCTTCGAATATTCATTCCGCTCCGGCGGCGGCGGCCCGGGTGGAGGCGCGTTCGAGGACATCCTCAACAGCATGTTCGGCGGCGCGGCGCGCGGTGCGCGGCACGGTGGCGGCGGACCCCAGTTCGAGTTCGATACCGGCGGGGTCGGCGTCGATCTCGACCTCAACGTCGCCATGACGGTGTCGCTGGAGGAGGCGGTCAACGGCGGAGACAAACGCGTCCGGCTGCCGACCGGCAAGGAGCTCAACGTCAAGATTCCGGCCGGCGTCGCGAGCGGCCAGCAGATCCGGCTGAAAGGGCAGGGTGAGACTGCGCCGGGCCATCCGCCCGGCGACCTGCTCATCACCGTCACCATTGGCCCGCACCCGTTCTTCAAGGTCGATGGCGCCGACTTGCGGATCGACCTGCCGGTCACGCTCTATGAGGCGGTGCTCGGTGGCAAGGTCCGTGTGCCGACCCTCGGCAACGCGGTCGAACTGACGATCCCGAAGAACACCTCGAGCGGCCGGACTTTCCGGCTGAAGGGCAAAGGCCTGCCGAAATCGGGTGGAACCGGCGATCTCTTCGTCACCACCCGCATCATGCTGCCGGACGGGAACGATGCCGAGCTTGAAGCATTGATGCAAAAGTGGCGGGACCAGCACCCCTACAATCCGCGTAGTGGGCTCGGCTAACGCATGATCGGGACAAGCGGGGCGGCTTGTCCGAACGGATCATGCGCTCGCAGCGAGCATTTTCCCAGCAGGTAATGCTCCAATAGACGCATGGAGCGCGGTAGCGCTTCGACGCTAGCGTGTCCGGCGTGCCGGCTGCCGCAAATGCAGCCGCGAAAAGAGTGCGGCCTCGAGAGGGGGACCAGCGCGGTACCAAAAACCCCAATCGAGGCCGCCTGCGCCGATCGGCGGATCGAACGCTACTCATTTTCGCGTGATCATCCGGTGCGATAATGAGACGTGTCGATGTCTTGATTCCAAATTTTCAATGACCGAATTTTGGCGAATGCGCCCTTGCGTTGCTCAAGTGCCGTTCTTCTCCGCCTGGTCGTAGACGGCGCGCGCCACCTTGGTGAGCCTGTCGCGGTCGCCGCCGCCGCTGACGACATAGCCGACGCCACGGTCGGCCCAGAACAAGGCTCCATCCTTGTCCATCGTGGTGTAGCGCATCTGCGTCTCGCCGGCCTTGGTCTTGGCGGTGTAGATCGTGAACCGCTCCCCGGAGGCCCCCTCATACATCAGGAAGGAGGCCGGGCCGCTCGGCCCCGGCAGCAGCCGACCGCCGACGAGCTTGAGCCCGCTTGCCTCGAGGTTCGGCGCGAACACCGTCCAGCCGCAGCGCTTGGTCAACCAGGCCTGGAGATGGTCGCGCTCGTTGCCGGGGACCTCGACGGGGTGGCGGACCTCGACGACATAGAGGCGGTGGGCGTCGAGCGCGTCCTCGGTGAAGCTCTGGAAGGTCGAGGGCGTATTGGCAGCGCCGTGCGCCACCCAGCCGGCCGCGCCGCCGGCCACGAAGGCCAGCAGGGCCGCCGCCGCGGCGCCATAGAGCCATTGCCTGGGGCGACGCTCCAGCCGCTCGAGCTCCAGGCGCCTCGGCACCGGCTCCTGCGCCACGGTGTCATAGCGGGCGTGCAGCAACTCGGCCATCGTGCGCCAGGAGTTGACCCGTTCGGCCTCCTCGGGATGGGTGGCGAGCCAGGCCTCGACGTCGGCGCGGCGCTCGGCCGGCAGCTCGCCATCGACATAGGCGTGCAATTCGTCCTCGGTCACTGAAATCCTGCGCTCGGTCATATCAGTCATCTCTGGCTCGTCGGCCCAAAATATCGTTCGCCGTTCAAATCCATTCGTCCCCGCTGCATGCACAGGGCGTTGAAAATCCGATGTGTGGACCTTTGCGTGGACCCTGCCATCACTTCACCCTTCTCAGCGCCGGCCGCTCGCCGTCCAGCGCCGCCTTGATGTGGGCCCGGGCGCGCGCCAGGCGCGACATCACCGTGCCGATCGGGACGCCCTGGATGTCGGCGACCTCGCGGTAGCTCAGTCCTTCCAGCATCACGAGCAGCAGCACCGAGCGCTGCTCCTCCACCAGCGTCGCCAGTGCCTTCTCGATGTCCCGCCCTTCTGCTTCCGTCCCGCTGGCGTCGGGATTGTTCTCGGAGAGCTGCATGAACTGCGGCCGCCTCGCGAGCGAGCGGCGGCGGTTCTTGTTGAGGTTGGTCAGGATGGTGTAGAGCCAGCTCCTGACGTCGCCCCCGAGAAACAGCCGCTCCGAGCGCAGCGCCCGGACCAGCGTGTCCTGCACCAGATCGTCGGCGATGTCGGCGTCGCGTGCGAGCGCACGAGCATAGCGCCGAAGCGCCGGGATCATGGCTTCAACACTCTGGCGAAACGCGCTCATGCCGCCTCGATTGTCCTTCACGTTCGGCGCGAGCGCCTTCACTCATCATAACACCCGAATGGAACGGCTATTCCGGCAACCGAAACAGCGTTAACGCCGTGGATTAGGACTGTACCGCCGGGAAGCGCTGGTGTACCTCCAAATCTCTTGACCAGCTCGATTGGATGACAGGGATGGCGCAGAATTCGGGTCTGATGCAGGGCAAGCGCGGGGTGATCCTCGGCGTTGCCAACAACCGCTCGATCGCCTGGGGCATCGCCAAGGCATGCCACGCCGCCGGCGCGGAGCTCGCATTCACGTATCAGGGTGACGCGCTGAAGAAGCGGGTCGAGCCGCTCGCCGCCGAGATCGGCGGCCTCGTGCTCGGTCATTGCGACGTCACGGATGCTGCGACCATCGATGCGGCGTTCGCGGTCGTGCGGGAGAAATGGGGCAAGATCGACTTCGTGGTGCACGCGATCGCCTATGGCGAGCAGCTCGACGGCCGCTATGTCGACACCACGCAAGAGAACTTCACCAAGTCGATGCTGATCTCCTGCTACTCGCTGACTGCGATCGCGCAGCGCGCCGAGAAGCTGATGACCGACGGTGGCTCGATCATCACGCTGTCCTATTACGGTGCCGAGAAGTGGATGCCGCATTACAACGTCATGGGCGTGGCGAAGGCCGCGTTGGAGGCCAGTGTGCGCTATCTCGCCGCTGATCTCGGTGAGAAGAACATCCGCGTCAACGCGATCTCGGCGGGACCGATCAAGACGCTGGCCGCCTCGGGCATCGGCGACTTCCGCTACATCCTGAAATGGAACGAGGTCAACGCACCGATGCGGCGCAATGTGACGACCGAGGACGTCGGGGGCAGTGCGCTCTATCTCCTGTCTGATCTGTCGCGCGGCGTCACCGGCGAGGTGCATCACGTCGATTCCGGCTACCACGTGCTCGGCATGAAGCGGCCGGATGCGCCTGACATGGCGCTGGGCGGGAAGGACTGAGCATGATCCGGAAAAGTGTGTAGCGGTTTTCCGAAAAGATCATGCTCAAAAAGTAAGAGCTAACGCCATCCGACAATGCCCGCGCCCACGATCTACTATCTTCGCCACGGCGAAACCGAGTGGAATGCGCTCGGGCGTCTTCAGGGCACGCAGGACATCCCGCTGAACGCGCGCGGCCGCGGCCAGGCCGTGCAGGCCGCCGGCATCCTCGCCGATCTCTTTGCGCGCGAGGGCCGCGACAAGGCTTCGCTGCCCTATGTCTCGAGCCCGCTCGGGCGCGCGCGCATGACCATGGAGCTCGCGCGCGGCAAGCTTGGCCTGCCGATTGCCGACTATTCGCTCGACGACCGCCTGCGCGAGATCGGCTACGGCGCCTGGGAGGGATTGACGCTGCCGGAGAGCGAGGCCGCCGATCCCGACGTCTACGCGCGACGCCTGGTCGACAAGTGGACGGTGGCGCCCTCGGATGGCGAGACCTATGCCGACGTCCAGGCCCGCATGGGCGAATGGTACGACCAGCTCCGGACCGACACGGTCGCGGTCGCCCATGGCGGCACCGCGCGTGCCCTGATGGTGACCCTTGGGCTGGAGACGCCCGCGAGCGCCGCCGAGCTCTATATTGAGCAGGGCGTGGTTTACGTGTTCCGCAACGGCCGGCTGGAGAAGCATGGGTAACGGGCGATACCACCCCCGAAAGTGCATTTCGGGTTCCGGACAAAAAGTCGCAAAACAACCCCATGCAAAGTAGCCAGGGGGCGGTTGTGACCGTCCCGCGCCGCGGTTACGAGGCGCGCCATTTGACCCGTCTTCGAGGGCGCGTTACCACACGCCGGAACCGATCCGGCGAGCTGCGATGTCCTTCAACACCTTCGGCCATATGTTCCGTGTCACGACCTTCGGCGAGAGCCACGGGGTGGCGATCGGCTGCGTGGTCGACGGCTGTCCGCCGCTCATCCCGCTCAATGAGGCCGACATCCAGCGCGACCTCGATCGCCGCCGGCCCGGCCAGTCGCGCTTCACGACCCAGCGCCAGGAGCCGGACCAGGTGAAAATCCTCTCCGGCGTGATGGCGCATCCGGAGACCGGCGAGCAGGTGACCACGGGCACGCCGATCGGGCTTCTGATCGAGAACACCGACCAGCGCTCGAAGGACTATTCCGAGATCAAGGACAAGTTTCGCCCCGGCCACGCCGACTTCACCTACGAGGCCAAATACGGCCTGCGCGACTATCGCGGCGGCGGGCGCTCTTCGGCGCGCGAGACGGCGATGCGTGTCGCCGCCGGCGCCATCGCGCGCAAGGTGCTGCCAGACGTGACCGTGCGCGGCGCGCTGGTGCAGATCGGTCCGCACAAGATCGATCGCGCCAAATGGGATTGGGACGAGGTCGCCAAGAATCCGTTCTTCTGTCCGGACAAGGACAAGGCGGCATTCTTCGAGAGCTATCTCGACGGCATCCGCAAGAGCGGCTCCTCGATCGGAGCCGTCATCGAGGTGGTCGCCGAGGGCGTGCCGGCAGGATTGGGCGCGCCGATCTACGCCAAGCTCGATTCCGATCTCGCAGCCGCGATGATGACCATCAACGCGGTGAAGGGCGTCGAGATCGGTGCAGGCTTCGGCGCCGCCGAGCTCACCGGGGAGGAGAACGCCGATGAGATGCGCACCGGCAATGACGGCACGCGATTTCTGTCCAACCACGCCGGCGGCGTGCTGGGCGGCATTTCCACCGGACAGCCGGTGGTGGTGCGTTTTGCGGTGAAGCCGACCTCGTCGATCCTGCAGCCGCGCCTGACCGTCGATCGCAAGGGCGCCGACACCGAGATCTTCACGAAGGGCCGCCACGATCCCTGCGTCGGCATCCGCGCGGTTCCCGTCGGCGAGGCCA
Organism: Bradyrhizobium sp. UFLA05-108; assembly: GCF_059803455.1. Taxonomy (NCBI): domain Bacteria; kingdom Pseudomonadati; phylum Pseudomonadota; class Alphaproteobacteria; order Hyphomicrobiales; family Nitrobacteraceae; genus Bradyrhizobium; species Bradyrhizobium sp. UFLA05-108. Next base: position 40,152 of record NZ_JBANAZ010000067.1, read on the forward strand.
TGATGGCCTGCGTGCTCGCCGACCACTTCTTGCGTGATCGCGGGCAGGTCGGACGCTAACACGCAGCGCTAGCCGCCCGCGCGGCTTGACGGGGTGCAAGGTTCGTCCGCAAATTGTGGCGCCATGGATGCATCCGAAATCAACGCCATCACCGAGTGGCTGATCGACGGCGCGCGCTCGGCGCCGATGCCGAGCCAGATGATGGCCCAGGCTTGCGAGCGCATGGTCGCAGCCGGCCTGCCGCTGTGGCGGGTCGGCGTCTTCATCCGCACGTTGCACCCCGAAATCTTCGGCCGCAATTTCATCTGGCGGCAGGGCGCGCCCGAGGTCGAGGTCGGCACGGTGGATTTCGAGATCCAGGAGACGCCGGAGTTCAAGAAGAGCCCGCTCAGCCTCGTCTTCAACCAGGGCCTCGAGGTGCGTGGCAATCCCGACAACCCCGGCGACGTCGAGCGCTTTCCGTTTCTGGGGGATCTCAAGCAGGAGGGCGCCACGGATTACGTCGCGATGCCGCTGCGCTTCCTCGACGGTACCGTCCACGCGATGACCTTGACCACCAGAGAACCCGGCGGCTTCAGCGATGCGCAGGTCGCGGCGCTGCGCGCGTTGACGAAACCTCTGACCCGCATCACCGAGATCATCACGCTGCGACGCACGGCCACGACGTTGCTCGACACCTATGTCGGCAATCGCGCCGGCGAGCGCATCATGGGCGGCCAGATCCGCCGCGGCCATACTGACACCATGCAGGCTGTGATCTGGCTGTCGGACCTGCGCGGCTTCACCGCGCTGTCGGACCGGCTGCCGGCCGAGACCGTGGTCGAGATCCTCAACCATTATTTCGACTGCCAGGTCACCTCGATCCGCGCTCATGGCGGCGAGGTGCTGAAGTTCATGGGCGACGGGCTGCTCGCGGTGTTTCCGATCGACGAATATATCGGGGATGCGAACCACGTCTGCGCGCGTGTGCTGGAGGCCGCGCGCGAATCACGCTGCAGCGTCGATGCGCTGGCATTTCCAGTCGGCGAGACGGTCGAGCGCTTCCGCTTCGGTGTCGCGCTGCATGTCGGCAACATCCTCTACGGCAATATCGGCGGCGGCAACCGTCTCGACTTCACCTGCATCGGCCCCGCCGTGAATCTCGCGGCGAGACTGGAGAAGCTCGCCGGTCGCATGGGGCGGACGGTGGTGGCCTCCGAGAATTTCGTCGGCGCTTGCGGCGCCGTGTGGAACGAGCTCGGCGAATTTCCGATCGCGGGGTTCTCCAAGGCGCAGCGGGTGTATGGGCTTGCTGAGGAAGCGCCGGTGGTGATGGCGTAGAGCGTATCCAGCGGACCGGGCCCGACACATTGCCGCTACAATAGAAAGGGTATACTATTTGTCATTGCTCGGCCGGTTCGACACCCGGCATTTCGTTCGATCCTGCATTGCGTCGCGAAAACAGGAGCATCACCATGTCGATTACGACGCTGAAGGTCTTGGCGAGCCTCATACAGTTGCACGGGCCAGGGGCAACCATTCAGAGCGACCATCAGGGTATCGACGCATTGCTGAACGATCTGCGTGGGCAGGGTGCGGAGCAGGGCGTTGTCTCCGGCGAACCCGTAGCGACCCAGGCCGCTTTCAGACGAGGGGCTTTTGCCAAAGGGCCAAATGCTGGCGCCTTTCGCAGAGGAGGATACGCTCCCGGCGTGGGCGCGTTCCGCCGCGGGGGATTTGTAAGGGGATACTAGACAAATTTCTTCCAGCCCGTTGCGGTATCGGCATGTCGGCTGACAGTTCAGATTGTGCGGTCTTCGAGGATCAGCCGATCACGCAGTTGCTGGTCAAGGTCGCAACGAGATGTAACATCGACTGCTCCTACTGCTACTGGTTCCGGGACGCGTCCGTTTATAGCAAGCCGAAGCTGATGAGCCCCGACGTGCAGCATCGGTTGCTGCAGCGCATCGAGGAGCACGTCGTCCGATACCCGCTCTTCGATTTTCCCATCATTCTGCACGGTGGCGAGCCATTGCTGTGGGGCGTGGAGAACTTCCACCGTTTTGCCGAGGCCTGCGAGGCTATTTCGTCGCGGACCGGCTGCGACGTACCCATCGCGGTCACGACCAACGGCGTGCTGATCGACGACCAATGGCTGGCCTGCTTCGAGGCCCACAACATTTCGGTTGCGATCAGCATGGACGGGCCAGCACATATTCACGACATTCACCGCAAGACGTTTCAGGGTACGGGCACCCATGCCGCCGTGGAACGTGCCGCGCGCATGCTGGTATCGCGCGACATTGGCGTCATTGCCCTGGCAGTCTGCAATCCCGCCTACGCTCCGCAGCAATACGCCGATTTTTTCGCCGCGTGTGGAATCTCCAATTACGACATCATGATCCCCGATGCGACGGTGGATGAGGAGCCGCCATCCATTGCCGCATTCTACAAGGGTCTGTTCGACCTGTGGCTGGAAGCGAATCGCGCGAGGCCGACGACCAATATCCGTATCATTTCCGACATGATCACGGCCCTGCTTGGCAACAATTCGCCGACCGAGGGCGTAGGCCACAAACCCGTCGAGCTTTGCACCGTCATGACCGATGGCTCCGTGGAGGCCCACGATGTGCTGCGGATCGCAGGCGACGGCTTTACGAACACGAACTTCAACATCTTCGATCATGCGATCGACGAGGTCAGGAACGAGCCCCGCTGGAAAGCCGCGCGCGATGCTTCAATCAATCTTTGCGCGAAATGTCGTCAGTGCAAGTTCATGAACGCCTGCGGGGGAGGCTATCTTCCGCATCGTTTCTCCAAAAAGAACGGCTATGACAATCCTTCGGTCTATTGCGACGATCTCTATGCGATGTTCGAGACCATGCAATCCGTGTTGGCGAGCCATCTCTATGTCAGCAAGCCGGGCGGCGAGCGCGTCGATCTGCCCGACACCTCGGCTGGCGCCTAACGGACCGCGTGAACCGCGGGGGCAAGGTCGGAAGGAGCCTGATGGCCTGGTCATCGCGCTTTGGGACACGGAGATTCTACGCTACGCCGCAACGGGCGGTCCAAACCATATGGTGAGCGCGTCGGCGAGCCCCGACCGCGTCCGGTCGCCCACCCACGCGACATAGCCGTCGGGCCGAACCAGCACGGCGTCGGGCGCCGCTACTGCGCCGATCACCGGAAGCTCCCAGGTCGCGGCGCATCTTGCATCGATCGCCCTAATCCGATCCTGCCACGGCGCGATGTCGAGGCCGATGGGCTCACCAAAGTTGAGCAGGACCGGTCGTGCATCGTGCAGAAGACTGAAGACCCGCAGCGGGCCGTTCGCTGTGACGAGATCGAGATCGGGCATGCGGCGTCCGAGCAGTGGATGTCCCGCGCCAAGATCGTAGCGAATGTCGAGACCCGACATCATCGCGGCGATCCGCTTGCGCGGCTCATCCATGCCCAAGAGTTCGGACACGGCCTCGCGCAACGCCTCGACGCGGTCGTCGTGGCGAAGCAGCGCGGACTGCGCCATCGTGTTGCGCAGGACACGTGCGGCGACCGGGTGGCGTTCGGAATGGTAGGTATCGAGGAGAGCTTCCGGCGAGGTGCCGTTCACCACCTGGGCAAGCTTCCATCCCAGATTCACCGCGTCCTGAACGCCGATCTGGAGGCCCTGTCCACCCACCGGCGGATGCACATGTGCGGCGTCGCCGGCCAGCAGGATCCGTCCGCTCCGATAGGACGCCGCCTGCCGCGTCATGTCCGTGAATCTGGAGATCGAGGTAGGGCTGTGGATTCCGTAATCGGTGCCATAGACGGCGATGAGCGCCTTGCTGAGATCACTCAGTGTGGGCTCAGCAGTTTGTCCGACGTGCCGTTCGGTCACCATGACGCGCACCGGACCGTTCTCCAGGCGAGAGAAGGAATGGATGCCCCCGTCATCGCGGCGAAGGCCCCACTGCGGCTCTTTGGCCGTCTCGATCTCGGCGAGCAGGCAACTGATCGTCGGATCCCAGCCGGGGAAGTCGATGCCGGCACCCTTCCGGATCGCGCTGCGTCCGCCGTCGCACCCGACGAGATAGTCCGCCCGTAGCGAATGGCGGTTGGCGAGTGCGATGTCGACGCCGGTCTCGTCTTGCGCGATGTCTGTCACCTTGCGTCCCCGATAGATCGGCACCTCCAATTCATCGACCCAGTCGGCGAGGATGCGCTCGATCTGGTTCTGCCACAGCGCGAGGCCATAGGGATGCCGAGTGGGAAAGTCGCTGATATCAAGGCGGATCCAGGCGAAGCCTGCAACTTGCGCCAGCTGGCCCTGTGCAAGGAACCGGTCGGCCAGTCCACGCTGGTCGAGCACCTCGATGGTGCGGGCATGCAGTCCGCCCGCGCGCGAGCCAATGAGGTCCTGGCTGACGCGCTGCTCGACGATGGCGACGTCGACCCCCGCCAGCGCCAGCTCGCCCGCCAGCATCAAACCCGTCGGACCTGCTCCGACGATCACCACCGCATGCCTGGTCGACAGCAATTCAGTCATTCCGTGCTCCCGTAGGTTTCTGGCCTTGGGCCGGCGGTTCTACGGGATGGTCGGGGTCTTGAAGCAAGCCCCTTGCGCGCTACATATTTAAGTGGGAGGCAATGGTGTTGCCGTCCTCCGTCCGTCCGCGACAGAGCGGGGCTCCCAGATCGTTATCGTGGCGTCTTTCTGTCTCTGGGCCGTCAGGCCCGGGTCCGAGCGCCAATCGGTACGCTTCAGATTATTGCGCAGCTTCAACTGCGCGCTGCAACTAACTGCGATCCCTATGCATATACGACTGCTTCAAGCCGAGCGTTGGGATCGCCAGGGTGATGCATAGCCGCAGCATGGCGAAGCTGAAGATGAACACGAAATAGATCAGGTTCTTGATGAACTGGCTCGCGAGCGACGTCTGCCAGAAATTCCAGATCGCGCTGCGAACCAGCTCCTGCCCGAAAGAGAGTGCATGGCGGCCTTCAGGATCAGCCAGGGCAGGGCATGCAGAAGCTTGAAGGGGCCGAACGAGGTCTCGTGGCGCCGGGCCGGAGCTCGAGTTGCTTGCGCAGTGCGATTGTCATCGCACGGTCGTGACACAGGAGATTAAACCTGTCGTAGCGCCGATCGGTAAAATTGACGCAAATGCGTGCGGCAGACTGGCGCGCTCTATTCCTCAGGCTCGGTCGTGAACAATAGCGGATAGCCCTTGGCGCGGCCGGCATCGGTGGCGCGCGTCGCCTTGGTCTCGGCGACGTCCCTGGTGAAGACGGCGACGACGCAGGCGCCCAGCTTGTGCGCGGTGATCATGACCTTGTAGGCCTGATCCGCGGTCATGCGGAATTCGGCCTTCAGCACCAGGGTGACGAAATCGCGCGGCGTGAAGTCGTCGTTGAGCAGGATCACCTTGTGCAGTCGCGGCCGCTCGACTTTGGTCTTCGTCTTGGGTTTAGTCTTGGTGACGGTATCGTTCATTCCGCCTCCGAAACACGCCTGGGGTTCCAGCCGCGGTGCTCAAGGCGCGGCCTTCTCACCATATTGCAGGACCTGTACCTTCTCCAAGGTGATCAGCCCGCTCGACATCATGCCATCCAGGATGGGCAGGAATGCGTTGATATTGTCCTCACTGTCGACGATCTCGATCACCAGCGGCAGGTCTTCCGACAGCCGCAGGATTTTCGAGGTGTGCAGCCGGCTCGACTTGCCATAGCCCATCGGCCCGCGCAGCACGGTGGCGCCGGCAAGGTGACGCTCGCGCGCGCTGATCACGATCGCTTCATACAGCGGCTTGCCGTCGAAATGGTCGTTCTCGCCGATGAAGATGCGGAGCAGGACTGCTTGTCGCGGAATTTGCATGATCAGCTCCTTTTCAAGCGGTTATAGCGGCTCGCCATCATATGACCGAGCCATACCGACACCAGCCAGCAGATGAGGGAGGCGGCGATATAGGCCAGTGCGGTGTATTTCATGCCGCCATGGAACAGGCGGAAGGTCTCCAGGCTAAAGGTCGAAAAGGTGGTGTAGCCGCCGCAAAAGCCGGTCATGACGAACTGCCGGTGCTCGGGCCGCGCCAGCACGCGGCCGTCGGGGCTGGTGAGCGTCGCATAGAAGCCGATGATGAGGGACCCCGTGGCGTTGATGAACAGAGTCGCGAACGGAAAGCCGGGCCCGGTGTCGAGCAAGAGCCCGACGAGCCAGCGCGTCATCCCGCCGACGATGCTGCCGGCGGCGACCCAGGCATAAAGCAGCGCGGTGCGCCAGCGGTCCTTGGAGGTGAGGGTGGTCATCGGCTCTAGCCTCCGAGCCTGTCAGCAAGCAGGAAGCCGCAGGTCACCGCGGTGAGGCACAGGCCGACCGAGAACACGATGTTGCCGAGTGCGTGAAGCTGCTCGCCGTTGCGCGCGAGCGTCAGGGTCTGGAGGCTGAACGAAGACACGGTGGTGTAGCAGCCGAGGAAGCCGGTCACCGCGAACAGCCATGGCGTCGGCGCGGCGAAGATCGAGCCCGGATGCGTTGCCAGCGCGCCGAAAATGCCGATCAGGAAAGCACCGGTGACGTTGATGGTCATGGTCCCCCAGGGAAACGTCTCGCCGAAGCGCCGCGCGATTACGCCGGAGAGGAAATAGCGCGCGCAGCCGCCGAGCACGCTGCCGATCATGATTGCCAGAACACCGCTCAACACGTCGAATGATCCCCCAGTTTTTCCCTCAATGTCCCGCCGGTCTCGCGAAGCTCTTGCCGATCGCAAGCAGTCCCGCAAGCGAGATCAGCGCAAAGCCGAGCCCGGCCAGGAAGGTGCCCGCCGGCCCATAGGCGTCCCATAGCGCGCCCGCGAGTATGCTGGCCGCGAGCGTCGCGAGCCCCGTGAACAGATTGAAGTAGCCGAACGCGGTGCCGCGTAAGCTTGGCGGCGCGGTATCGGCGACGAGCGCCGCGAACAACCCCTGCGTCAGTCCCATATGCAGGCCCCAAAGCACGACGCCGAGCGCGAGGCCTGCAAGGCTCGGCAGCAGCGCAAGCGCGAGATCGGCGGCGGCGAGGAAAGCGAGCCCGAGCGCCAGCAGCCCGGTGCGGTTGATGCGGTCGGACAAGGCGCCGGCCGGATAGGCCGAGAGCGCATAGACGATGTTCATCAGCACCAGCACCGCCGGCACCCACATCGCGTTGAGCCCGATATTCTGCGCCCGCAGGATCAGAAAGGCCTCGCTGAAGCGCGCCAGTGTGAAGGCGATGCCGACCGCCACGACGCGCCAATAGGCCGAGCCGAGCTGCCGCATCGCCGCGGTGTTGAGCGGGTTTGGCGCCGGCGCGCGGGCCCCGTCGGGCTCGGGCTCGCTGACGGCGAACGTTATCAGGGCAAAGGAGAGGAACGCCGGCAGCACCGCGACCCAGAACACGGCTGTAAAATTATCCGCCGTCCACCACATCAGTCCGATCGCCGCGAGCGGGCCGACGAAGGCCCCGATCGTATCGAGCGACTGGCGCAGGCCGAAGCTCGCGCCGCGCAACTGCACTGGTGCAATGTCGGCGATCAGCGCATCGCGCGGCGCGCCGCGGATGCCCTTGCCGACGCGGTCGATGAAGCGCGCCGCAACCAGCCATCCAGCGCTGGGCGCGAGCGGAAACAGCGGCTTGGTGCACGCGGCGAGCCCATAGCCGAGCGCTGCGAGCAGCTTGCGCCGGCCGAGCCAGTCCGACAGAGCGCCGGAGAAGATCTTCGTGATCGAGGCGGTCGCCTCCGCGATGCCCTCGATGATGCCGACCGTCATGGTGGAGGTGCCGAGCACGGTGACCAGATAGACCGGTAGCAGCGCGTGGATCATCTCGGAGGAGACGTCCATCAGCAGCGAAACGAAGCCGAGCACCCAGACTCCCCTGGGGACCGCGGTTAGGGCTGAATTTGGCGTCGCCGTCGTCACGTCTTGCCCTTCGCATTCAGGCAATAAAAAAACCCGCCACCGGCGGGTTATCCATGCTCCCGCCGAAGGCGAGGCTTTCCAATTGCCTCACCTCAAGCAGGAGTCATCAGCCCATACAATCTGACATCGTCGGGCGGTTATCGGGGGACTCCATCCCCATCTGTGTGACAAGCCTAGCATGGAAATCGCGCCGCACAATAGGGTGGGGGAAGTTGCTTGTCATTCCGAGGCTCGCGAAGCGAGAACGCGGAATGTCGAGATACCGGGTTCGGCTCTCCGAGCCGCCCCGGAATGACAGTGATGGTTGCCGCTTGCCCGAAGCGGCGTGAGCGTGGCAGCGCTGCGGCAGCTTTGCGTTACAGCTCACGCGCCTAACTCGAATGTGAAGCAGGGGCGATCTTCGCGCTTTGCTTAAATGCATTTGCATGTCACCATCGCGTCATACGACGGGAGGGCGCGATGCGCTTGCTGTTCTCGATCGGGGCTGTGCTGGTGGCCGGCATGCTTGCCGGAGGTGACGCTGCGAGCGTCGCTGCGCCAGGAACCAGGTATCAGCAGCAAGCAGCAGACAAGGACGCGCAGAGCGTCGATGTCGAACTGATCCTCGCCGTCGACGTCTCCTACTCGATGGATATGGACGAGCTTGCGATTCAGCGCGAGGGCTATGCGCAGGCGATCCAATCCAAGGAATTCCTCCAGGCGCTCAAGGCGGGGCCCAACGGCCGGATCGCGGTGACCTATTTCGAATGGGCCGCTTCCAGCGACCAGAAGATCATCATTCCCTGGCGATTGATCGACGGGCCCGAGACGGCGGATGCGGTCGCCGCCGAAATCCTGAAGACGCCGATCCGGCGCGCCTCGCGCACCTCGATCTCCGGCGCGATCAATTTCGCGATGCCGCTGTTCGATGAGGATCCATATCGCGGCCTGCGCCGCGTCATCGACATCTCCGGCGATGGTCCCAACAACAATGGCGGGCCGGTCACGGTCTCGCGCGATGCCGCGCTGGAGAAGGGTATCGTCATCAACGGGCTGCCGATCATGGTCAAGGAGCCGTCTTATTCGACCATGGATATCGACAATCTCGACTATTACTACGAGGACTGCGTGGTTGGCGGTCCCGGCTCCTTCGTGATCGCGATCAAGGACCGCGACAAGTTCAAGGAGGCGATCCGCACCAAGCTTCTGATGGAGGTCGCCGGCCGCACGCCTGAGCGCAACGTCGTGCACGTTGCCGAGAAGGAGCCGCGCGTGAGCTGCCTGATCGGGGAAAAGATCTGGCAGGATCGCTGGGGCAGGTAAGGGATGGCCGACGAACGTCCGATGATGGTCGGGGCCGCGACCGTATTCGTCGTCAGCGACATCGCAAAGAGCCTCGTGCACTATCGCGACGCATTCGGCTTCGACGTTACGTTCGAATATGGCGAGCCGACGTCCTATGTCTGTCTCTGCCGCGACGAGGTCGCCCTGCATCTGATCGCGTCGGCCCGCACCAAGCGCCTTCCCGGCAACGGCGCCATCTGCGTGTTCGTCAGGGACGTGGACCAGGTTCATGCCGAGCTGGCGGCGCGCGGCGCCACCATCGTCAAGCCGCCCGCGAACTACGATTACGGGATGCGCGATTTCGACGTCGTGGATCTCGACGGCAATCAACTGACGTTCGGAACGGGCGCGTCCGAGGACTGAACAGTCAACGGGATGCCAGCGCGGTCAAGATGCGCTCGATCGTGCGCAGGTGCGCCAGCGCGCTCTCGAACGCATGATTTCCGATGCGGCGCCAGATCCCCGACGTTTCCTCCATCAGATTCGGAATGGTCAGCGGAAACTCCGCGGCCTGCTGGAGAGCCGCCTTCTCGTTGATGAGATATTCTCCGTTCAGCGCAAACAGGACCTGCGCGACGCAGGTCAGCGCGCGGTAGACGCAGCCCGCGACGTGGGTCTGGTCTTCGTGCAGCGCGGCGAGTTCGGCATTCTCGATGCTGAACAGGATTTCCCACCGGAAGCGCCGGATCAGCGCCTCACGCAGCGGCTTTGGATAGGGCAGTGCGATCGACTTCAGCTCCGCGATCACCGCGCGTTCGTCGCGCAGCGGCTGACAGCAGGCGATCTCGCCCATCCAGATCGCCGAGCAGAACCCGTGCGGATGTCCGGGCTGATAGTCCATGCTGATCTGTCCCGCCCGGCAGGCCTCCATCGTCCGGCGGACCGCATCGATGTTCCGGTAGAGCAGATCGACCTTCTGCCCCTCGATCGTCAGCCATGCACCGCCGACGATCCACGGCCCCCATTCGCCGACCGAGGTGACCGTCGTCGCCTCGGGATCGTCGGCGAGTTGCTGCGCCGCCTGTTGCAGGCAATCGGTGTCGAGTTTGCGGTTCTCGGAGAAATACAGGCCGATGTCGTAGTCGGAGTTTTCATGCGACGTCCCGCGCGCCCGCGACCCGCCGAGCACGATGGCCTCGACGCCCGCGACGTCGCCAAGCGTGGATACCACCCGCTCGATGAGCGGATCGCGCTGGATGTCCGTCTGCGCTATCATCTGGTGAAACCCGCCGAAGCCCGCGCGGCTTGCGCCCGGTGGCGGATATGGTCCTGATTGTGGCGATGGTCAACTCCCCAGCTGCCGCCGTCCGTCAGTCGCGCGGCGCGGGCAAAGACCGCAACTTGTTGGCCCTCCGGTAGACGTTCGCGATGCGGGGCCTGCCGCGAGCCGTCAAAATGCCGTTCAATCTGTGGTTTAGATCACGCCAGGGCGTCGTGAAGCGGTGTCTACTGTCCCTGTCAATCCGGTTGAGGGAGCATCGCGCGACATGCGCGATTTTGATGTTCGCAGGAGGATCGCCGTCATGACCCATCGCAGAAAACCCCCGGGTGCAATTCGTCACTATGGTGTCCTGGCGGGAACCGTCGTCGATGGCCTGCAAAGCTCGGACGGCTCATCGCCGCACTACGAGATTCACGTTGGTGGCGCCGGAGACTACCGGATCGCCGTCAACGTCCAGTCCGTCGACGACAGTGAGGTGCTGGCCTTTTTCGACCCCGACTTCGCAAGGTCGGGAACTCTGGATCTGAAGCCATATCTGCAGGGCAATCGCGGCTTTCGGCGGCTCGAGACCGGTCCGTCAGGCTCCGGTGGGCTTGACTATCTCCGCGACAAGCTCTTCCCGGTCGATGCGATGCAGCCGATCCCGGCGACGGGCCGCGGCGTATCGCTGAAGAACCTGCTCAACGCCAACATCAAGCGGGCGAAGGCAGACCCTAACGCCATGGTGGTCGCGTTCGGCGAATATTTTGAGGACCACGGCCAGACCGACCAGTATTTCCACTTCCGGCCCGAGCGCGGGATTCACGACATCCACATGATGCAGGGCAATCGCGGACAGTTCGCGAGCGACAACCGCACCCATGGCGATGGCGCGCTATTCATCTCGTTCGACAATGGGCAGGAGATCGTCGCGTTGTTCGTGCGCTTCCAGACGCAATCGCTCCACACCGATGATCGCACTGGCGCGCCGCTCGACTAAAGCGCGATGAGACTAGCACTACTTTGGCAGATCGTTGATTTTGCCGTGCTTTATAGGATTCCCGAATCAATTTTTCAATGATTCATAGGT